>JAYVGA010000609.1:0-10438 GCA_043772635.1 Chitinophagaceae bacterium | reverse complement strand
TGTATCTCTCAGCAACTGGTTTTGCATATAAAGATTAAACTCCATCCAGGATGCCTGGTTTTTAAAGTGCAACCCGCTTATATCCATAAACAGAGGAGTATCTTTTAAATGCTGCCACACTTCCTGCTCATCCATATTAAGGTGATGGGCAATTTCGCAGGGCGAAAAATGCCCCCTTAAAAAAAGATAAATACCCTTTATACCGGGCAGCTGGAGGTAACACAATCTGCTAAGTTTGCGGTTGGTACTATTATCTCCAAGCCGTACAGCCAACCCTGGCAACTGCTTAAGTGCAGCTGCCATTTGCATTCGTTTAAAAGATGGATACCCTCCAAACAATTCATCTCCTCCAATACCCGATAATACAGCTTTTAACCCCAGTTCTTTTGCATATTTACTGATAAACCAGGTATTGATACCATCGCAACTAGGCAGATCCATTGCATCCAGTACCTGTGGAAAAAATTGTGAGAAATCTTTTTCCTGCAGCTTAAACTGATGATGATTGCAATTTAACCGGGAGTTAATAATATCCTGGTATTTTTTTTCAGAAAACCGGTCATCATCAAAATATATTGATAAGGTATTTAGGGAATTGTTACTGTTTTTAGAAGCCATTGCGGCAATAATGCCCGAATCAAGTCCGCCGCTTAAAAACACACCTACCGGTGCATCGGCCAGGAGTTGCATACTCACAGCAGATTGAAGTTGCTGCTTTACAAGCTGCTCTGCAGTGTATGCATCTGTAATAAGGTTACTATAACTGTAATGGCTAAACGATTGTATCTGGTACTGGTGAGTAAGCTGCCTGTAGTGAAGGAAACTGCCTTTTGGTAAAGGCAGCACCTGCTGTAATGTAGTTACAGGTTCTGGCAAATGACCATACGCCATAAACATAACCGGCCATTTGGTGTGGCTGCTGTAGCTTTGGGCGGCTGCTTTAAAGGCTCTTAATTCTGATGCAAAAACAATGGTTCCTTTTGTAACAGCATAATACAATGGTTTAATGCCGGCAGCATCTCTTACCAGGTACATTTCTTTATCCTGAATATCCCATAAAGCAAAAGCAAACATGCCCCTGAAACGCACAAAAGCCTGGCTTTTCCACTCTGCAAAAGCAGCCAATATTACTTCAGTATCTGTTTGGTTGCTAAAGTGATGGCCCAGTTTTTTTAGTTCTTCCCTAAGTACATCATGATTGTAGAGTTCTCCATTGTAAGTAATTACATACCTGTTGGCATAAAACATGGGCATGTGGCCAGCCAATGTAAGATCCAGTAATGCCAGCCTTCTGTTTCCAAATACCAGGCTGCTTTCCGGTTCGCTGTAAATTCCTTCATCATCCGGCCCCCCATGTTTTTGAAGATCACACATTTTTTGTACACTATTTTCAATAGCTACCTGCTCTGCACTTTGTTGTATTATACCTGCTATTCTGCACATTTATTTATATCCATTTATTTTTACCTCATTAGTACAAGATGGTATTTTATAATAAACTTTTATGATACTGGTTAATTAAAATTGCAAACAGAGTTACAATTCCAATAAACAGGTTAGACTATTTTTTTCAATTTTTATAAAGCCTGCAGATTTTTTGTATCAAATACCGCACTCAGCTGCAGCCCCATACTATCAATATTTACCCTGGCTTTATTGCCTTTTATTTCTATTACAATACCTTTATAATTCATAAGCACGCCCTGCTTTACCAGCACAGTGTTGTTTATTTCCAAAAAGCTGTTTACCACTTCTACATCATTAAATTCCTGCAGAAATTTTTTAATGATATTAATTTCTTCTTCTCTTACCACGGCAGGTTTACCCAGCCAGTACACATAATTTATTATTCCGTTTGTTTGTTTAATATCCCATTTAGCGGCATCATTACCTGCCACAAAAACATAGCCTTTAAATAAAGGTTCCAGTACAACTTTTTTCCTGTCGCTCCATTGCTTTTGTACTTTGTTTAAAGGGCAATAATGTTCTACGCCCTTTTCTGTAAGAAGCGTTGCCACTTTTTTTTCCCACCTTGGGCGGGTATACACAACGTACCAGTTTTTATTTTCGTTCATACGAGGCAAAGCTTCGCTGTTCCTCAGTTACATGCCATATGCAACGGTGAGGAAAATTTTTATTAAAGAGGAAGAATGAGCAATGGGCAATTAGCAATTAGCAAATAGCTCTTAGCTCTTCATCAATCATACTTCATCCTTCATACTTCATACTTCTTACATTCAACATTCAACATTCAACATTCAACATTCGATATTCGATATTCTACATCTCCTCTATCTTCTTTTAAACAACTTTTTAACCCATCTAAAAATGCCCCATATATTTTTAAACCCCGGCATTTCTTTGGCATCTGCAGAATAATAACCTGCCCCATCACTACCATAGCCATAACCATATCCGTAGCCATAACCATATCCATAACCATAACCATTACCATAACCACCAAAACCGTAATTAAAGAAATTTACTCCCCTTGGTTTAATACCATTAAACACTGCACACATTCCCGGAAATTTTTTTTCCCTGTTCAGGCTTTCTACCATATTCATAAACATGGCAGGTGTTACTGCATGCCTTATTACATAAATCGTTGTATTTACAAATGGTGCCAGCAACTGTGCATCGGTAACCGGCCCTATGGGTGCAGTATCTATAATGAGATAATCAAAACGTTTTTTTAATTCATCCATCATCACCGCAAACTTTGGCAGGCCTATAAGTTCTGTAGGGTTGGGTGGTATTGGCCCTGCAGTAATTACAAAAAGATTATTAAAGCTGGTAGATTTAATGATGTCATCTATTGATGCTTTATCTACCAGGTAACTGCTTATACCGGGATGACGTTCTACATTTAATTGTTTGCTGAGTTTTGGTTTACGAAGATCCATTTCCATTAATGCCACCCGTTTACCCGTAAGCGTTATACTCAATGCAAGATTAATGGCGATAAAACTTTTTCCTTCGCCGGAAATGCTGGAAGTAACCAGCAGTGTTTTACTGGATTCGTTAAAGCCCATAAAAGCCAGGTTGGTTCGGAGCGAACGAAACTGTTCTGCTATTACAGATCGTTTTCCTTCGGAAATGGCAATGGTATCTTTGCTGGTATTTTGTACAATTTCTGCAATAACGGGCACTTTTGTTTTGTTTTCAATTTCTGATCTAAACAAAACTTTGTTATTAAACTGCTCCTGCACCTGCACATACAAAAGAAAAGCCAGCAGCCCCATAAGCAAACCCATGAGGTAATAATTTTTTGCAATAGGCCTTATCGGGCCATAAGAAAAGCCACTCTCCAGCACCCTTAAATCGGCGGAGGTAGCAGCAGAAGACAGTGCCGTTTCTTCTCTTTTTTGTAAAAGAAAAGTATAAATATTATTTTTAATTTCCCGCTGCCTGCTTATATCCAGCAGTCCTCTTTCTTTACCCGGCACCTGTGCCAGCAGGCTGTTGTTTTTGGCTATAAGGGAGTTTATGCTTGATTTTTCTGTAAGGAACCCACCACGGATATTATTCATATTCTCACGAATATCTTTTTTTAAGCGGTTCACTTTATCTTCTCCCAGTACTACAGCATCGCTCTTTACACCACCCATGGCATGTGCTTTATCCAGCTCAAATTCTGCCGTGTATAATTGGTTAAGCAGGCCTGCCAGCGTTTGATCGCTCACCATCATCAGCGAAGGTACCGTTCCTGTTTGGCCACTTTTACGGTTTACATAACCCTGCACATCCCTCAGCAATTCCAGCTGCAGATCCAGTTCACTGCTGCGCTTATCAAATTCTTTTACATTTCCAAAATAAGTTGTTGCCTGGGAACCAAGGTCGGCTACTGCCTGTTTTTTTTTATAAAATTCAATATTTCTTTCTACACTGTCCAATTGCCCCTCTACCACTCCCAACCTGCCATCAATAAAGAGAAGGGTTTTAACAGCCATCTGGTTTTTTTCTGATACAGTTTCTATATTGTATATTTCGCATAATTTATTAAGAATATCTATAGCTTTTGTGGCCACAGGTGTTTCTATCAGGAGGTCTATTACTGTTGATGAATAACTCATAGGACTGGCACGCAGGCTGCCTATAACCGCTCCCGATGCTCCTGGCACGGTATTAAATACGGCAAAGAAATTTTTACCTGCGGCACTGCGGTTGTATTGTGGATTTAACTTTATACGGTATGCCGTATTACCTATATTAACGATGCCGTTTAAAGGAGCTGTTTTTCCAGCTATGTTAATGGTAAGATTATTCCAGTTGATAGAAAATGATTGTTTGCCGGCATAGCCGATACTGTCTTTATTTACTGCTATAAAAGCAAGCGGGGCATTTTCTTTGTACAGCTCTTCTGTTTGCACTTTACCCTCGTTAAAAATACTCACATACAGGTCAAGCTCCTTTACCACCTTTTGCATGAGGTTGGTACTCCTCAATACGATAATTTCATTCTCCACCGTTTTCTTTTCTCCTAAAATATTCATGGCCTCCAGCACTTTGCTATCGCCGCTTCCTTTTTGCGGGTCTTTAAGCAATACCTTGGCAGCAGCTACATAAATACGGGTTTGCGAGCGCAGGTACACATATGCTACCGATAAACTAATGCCGGTGAATAAAACAAATATTGGCCAAAACGGAAGATAGCGCTGCACAATCTGCACCAGTATATTGGCTTGCGGTTTTTCACTAAAAAATTGTTCTTCTGTCATAAGAATATAAAAATAAATTAGCGAAAGATCCGGTCTATCATAATGATCAGCAGAGATAAGCCCGATGCTACCAGGCTAAGTGTAGTTTGTAATTTCATCCGCTTCTCTTCTGTTCTTGTTTTTTCCATATCCTGCTTTACTATTATGATATCATTGGGCTGCACATAATACCAGGGCGAGTTAAAAATGGCATGATCTTCTAAATTTAAAAACTTTACATTTTTTTCATTCCCATTTTCCCGGATGATTAAAACTTTATCCCTCATCCCTTTTTCTGTAATATCGCCGCTTTTTACCAGCACATCAAAAATATTCATCTGCTCTTCTGGCATCTCCAGCACCTGGGGTTTTTGTACCTGCCCCATTACCGTTACTTTATGATTAAGGTAACCAACATTCACAATAGGATCTTTCATAAAAAGCAACAATTCTTTTTCCAGGCTGGCAGCCAGTTCCCTGCGGGTTAACCCTTCTGCTTTCACCCTGCCAAGCCGGTGCAGTAAAACAGCACCATCGGGGTACACACTAAAACCACTTGTAGCCGGGTTGCTGCTCATAGCCGCTGCTTTATTAAACTGCTCATCTTCTGCAAGGCTGAAGCTGGTTACAGTTATGCTTAACTGATCGCCTTTTTGTATTTTTCTTTCAAACTGGTTGTTTACAAGGGCGGTTATAGTGGTGTCTTTTTGCAGCGTTTTTAAATACATAGACTCTTTGGCTACCCTGCAGCTGCTCAATGAAAATATGCTGATAAAAAAAATGCCCGCAAGGCCGGCGGTATAACTGCTGCTGCAACGGCAAATAGTGGCTAACCTCATAATAAGTATAACTGGTAAGATGATGTTTTGGTATTGAGAGTTCAATATAGGAAGAATTTTGGGAAAATGGTGGATATTGGAACAGTAATAATGAACGGATAAACATATGAAAGCTAATTGCAGCAATGTGCAAATGTATACCTGCATAAAAGGGATGCACAGATAATGAATAAAAAAAAGATTATAAGCAGTTACTATTTTAATTATTGAAATACATGAAGGGATTATAAATCATACCTGCTGAATATTTTTATAAAAAAAACATTTATGATGTTATGCATTGTTAAAAAACAAATAGACAATCTGAATAGATTGTCTATTAAACCTTATTATCAATTTTTAAATTATTATTGTTTTATGAGTTGCTTCTTTTTTCTATCGTAAGATTTTTTTGCTGCAATACCAATTCCTGCTGCAATTAAAAAGCTAACTCCGCCATCTACAGGACAGGCAGGATCAAAGGGGTCGCAGCCAGGGTCTACTACCTGTGCCTGCACCAGGGCCGGTACAAACGCAAGTATCAGCACAGTAAAAAACATTATGAATGTGTATTTTTTTAAGAACTTCATCGTAACAAAAGTAAGGGATGTTTAATTAATATAAGAGCTCCACATTCAGAAATTTAAACAATTTAAATAATGCACAACGGGGCAAAAATGGTAAAAGTATCTGGTAAAATTTCTTAAAATATATTATCAACATCCTACTGCACCATCACCTGCTGCACATGCACCCTGCCACCAGGGGTCAGCACTTTAAGCTGGTAAGTCCCCTTAGCATTATAAGCAGGTAATGAAACTAACTGGCGCTGCATGCTGCTGCTTATAACTACGCTGGCTTTGTAAATTACCTGTCCCGCTGCATTGCTCATTTGCACCTGGTACCTGCCTGCGGGTTGGCCGTTAAACCATACCTGCACTTCAGCATGGGTTACCGGGTTGGGATATACAGCAATACCGCTTCCGCTCTTTAAACCACTCACTTTCACAATAGCACTGTATTGCACCTGGCCGCCAATGCTGCTGGCTTTAATGCGGTAAAAATTATCGCCATAAGCAGATTTCAGATCAATATAATCATAACTGGCACTGCCGCCATTATTGGCAAGGGCATTAGCAGAATATATTGTTTTAAAACTACTGCCATCAGTACTGCTTTGCACCTCGTAACTATTGATATTTATTTCATTTTCCGTTTTCCACTGTACAGTAATAGTTTGGTTGCTGTTTCGTGCAGCCGATACCGATACAATAGTTACCGGCAATGGTCCGCCTGTGCTTTGTTTAAATACTACCTTAAACCGGTCGGCTGCAAAAGAACCTGCTGCGTTTTCTACTATAAAATTAACCTTGCTCGTTCCTGCCATATTTAAAGGGGTACTGGTTTTAAGATAACGGTCTATGAGGAAAGCTGTTCGGCCGGGGTAATCCATATTATCCAGAATAAGCTCCCACTGGTAATTTCTTATCCTTAACCTTTCCGTTTGTAAGTGAAGGGTATCATTATCTGCTACAGCAAACCTTCTGTCTATTACAATTAAAGAATCTCCAGTTTTAAAACTTACATTTTCTCCAAAAGTGCCCAGCTTTTTTATATCGTTTTCATCTACGCGGTTCATAAAGCTTGAATCAAAACTAACCATCACACCGTCAAGCAATACAGGTGCGGCAGCGTTATCTGGAACCAGGTTTAAGTTTATCCTTACAAACTGGGGGTTGCCCCCGGTAAAAGCTGGTGGAGAACTTGCACTGCCTGGTGCTTTATCTGCTTCTTCAAAAGTAAGAGTGCCGCCTGCTCCTGCCTTTACCATAAAAGCCTGCCCCGACTCTATAAAGTTATGAACAGTAAGGGCTGTGCCATATACAGCACTTGTAAGCAGGTTTACATAATCAGCTCCTTGTTTAGAAAAAGTGTTCCAGGCTCCTAAACCATAATAACTGGTAAGCGAGGGATCCCATATATAAAAAGCATCATCAAAACCAGGTTTATTAATCAGCCTTAAATCTATCCTGGATGCGTATGGGTTACCGGCTGTTGCAAACTGCCCGGCAGGAATAGGCCCCACCGTTTGATTATCTCTGTATAACTGTCCGGAAGTTCTCAGGGCAGTTGCATTAGATATACCGGGTCCGGCAATACTTCTGTCCCCAGCTACAAATACCATATAACCTTTTTCGTTACTGATGGGTAATATATTGGTATTGGCCACAGGATCCCAGCTGCCTGCTGCACCGTTATATCGTTTTACAGAACTGTTTGTGCCCAATTGATCAAAGCCTAATGTAGCCGTACCTGTCCACCGGGTATCTGCTGTCCAAAAACCATAACCCGGGTTATTTACCCCATTCTCTTGCCAGGAGTTACGTACGGTTTGGCCAGCATCACTTGTAGGTGCAGATAACAAACGCCATTTGCGTGTATTAATCAAATTACGTTCTACAATAAATTTACCCGGGCTGTAATTGATAACAACGCCTGCCGGTATTTCTCCCACATTAGCCGTTCTTGAAGCAGTAGATTTTAAAGTGATATTGCCTGTGCCCAGGGTTAATTTGGCCGCAGCATTTCCAAAATCCAGCGTGCCGGGTAAATCAAAGTTTTTATTTACAGTAACAATAGCTCCTGCACTGTTATTGATGTTTACATCTTCAAGGTTCATAGTGCCGGTGCCCGAAATGGTTTGGGCAGTTGTGCCTGAAAAGATAAGGTTGCCGGAAGGTGGAGTTCCCACATTAGCCGTGAGCGTTCCATCAACAGTTACATTTCCTTTCACATCAAAGCCAAGTCCTTCATTCGTTGCATTTGCAGAGTCAAGTTTAAGTGTACTACCCGTTCTCACTGTCAAATTTCCGTTAACCGCCAAATTACTAAACGAACTGATATTACTGATATTTATGGTTCCCACGCCCGTTCCTCCAACATCAAAATTCCCTTTTATAATAATTGGATTGCTTGGGCCATATAAAGTAAATACACTTAATTGAGGAGATACATTGTTTACAGATGAAGCATAGTTGCCAGCAACCGAATTTTCCAACGTTAGATTTGGATAATACATCGAAGATGTTCCAGTGCTTCCAACAAAGCTTACTCCACTTGAAATATGCCTGTAAATCCAATTGGCCGTTGCAGGAATGGTTGCAATACCAGCTTCGTACTTGTCCCGGTAATCTGCGCCGCCACCAAGATTGGTTTTTATGATTGTTGCAGCAGTTCCCAATTGCCAGGTTGCGCCGGTATTTAAAGTAAAAGTATTTGCTAAGCCCGAATTGTCCTGATAGGTTCCGTTTACAATAAAATCCGCTCCGGTTACTGCATTGTTCACTGTTAATTGATTGGTAGAGTTATTAATCAAAGTACCATCCACTGTGAGTTTGTTTACCAGGTTATCTACATCCAAAGTAATATTGTTGGCAGCACTGATATAAACTTCCGAGCTGTTAATAGCTGTTGGATAGTTACAGGCTGCTGTGAGTCCTATGCTGAAAGCATTGTTGTCTGCCATTTCCCAGGTAGAAGGAGAACTCCAGTTACCAGTTGCAACTTTGGAGCGATAGTATGCTTTTGACGGGTATGTGTATTGAACCGCATTGGATACTGTTTTACATGTTCCTTCTTCCAGCTCACAATAAAACTGATAATCCTTCAGATGTGCTGTATTACCGGTTATGCTCATGCTTGCCGTTATAGTATTGCTCGCAGTTACGCCCAGTGTTGCATTGGTGATACCACTGGCATTTTCCCATAGCCCCGTAGTGGTATTGAAATATTTCCACACATAGTTTGGTGGTGGTGCGGAGGATGTTGCTGTAACAGAAAAAGTAATCGCACTACAATCAGTTTCATCCAATGGCTGGGTTCCGATAGTGATAGAGTTACCACCAACAACATACGGTGCCACCCCCAGATTGCCACAATCTTCTGTAGTGCTTACAATCCAGTCTGTGGCTGTGTAAGTAGTACTTGGAATGGTAGGTGCGGTTGTCGTAGCCTTTCTGCGCTGACTGAAACCTGGAGAAATATTCCCGTTTGGAACAACATCAATGTCCACACCATTTTTCCGTAATATTATTATGTCGTCTCCATTAAAGCCCCCGGCAGCAGGCAAATCAAGGTTGGGAGTAAACCCTGAGCAAATAACCCCGCTTCCCACTCTTACAATGTACGTTGAACCACTATTCAACGTTCCCGACAATGCAAAATCATTGATTGCCCCGGTGTTAATCCGCACAACATAATTATTGGGCGCACCCAGCACCACCGGATTAAGCGTTCCATTGAAAACTTCAATATAACTGAGGCTTCCCGATTCCGCATCATATACTTCTGAAATGGAAATATCATTTACAACACTTCCACTTCCATTGCTTCCGCATGTTCCGATAGTGGTAATAGGTGTAAAGCTTAAAGGGGATACGGCCTCACATCCAGCATTTGTAATCTTGATTTTGTCTGTGGGAGTATTAGCCGGAGCTTCTGCTGTAATAGTAGTTGCATTTACCACAGTAAAAGTGAGGGCATTAAGGGTTCCGAATTTTACTGCAGTGGTACCTGTTAAGTTTGTACCAATAATCGTAACTATAGTTCCCGCAGGCCCGGTTGCAGGTGTAAATGAAGTAATACTGTGCAATGGTGTACAGGAAGTTCCGCAGGTTATATTTATATCGTCTATACCTCTCTGTTCACCACCTGCTAAAGGTCTGTTATCCAGAAAACGAATATATTGAGTGCCCGTATAAGCACTTAAATCTATAGATGGATTGGAGGTACAGGCAGTAGTTATAGTAGTTGTTGAATATACATCAGTCCAGGGGCCGGTGGCAGATGTACTTATCTGAACCTTTAATTCCCACGCTGCACTATTATTACTTTTTTGTTTTGTAAAATTTAGTATAAGAG
>JAYVGA010000608.1:0-9152 GCA_043772635.1 Chitinophagaceae bacterium | reverse complement strand
AAAGATTAATATTTAAAGTATAACTTTTAAAACACTTTTCTTTAACAAACATTAATATCTAAGGAGTAACCGAATTAATATTTAAAAGTGTCCGTTATAATTTGCTACTCAGTTTATACTCCAATATTTTATGAACTCCCAAGTTCCCCCTTCAGGGGGCGGAGGGGGTTTTTACTGTATCGTCCAGGTTTCCCTTCCTCTCAATAATTTATCCAAATCTCCTTTACCGCTTTTGGCTATGGCTTCCTGCAGTTGCATTTCCATCACATCTTCGTAGCAGGCCCTGTCTGTTTCGTAAAAAACACCAAATGGCCTGGGCAGGTGGCCTGCAAGTTTTGGGTCATCAAACATGCGGATGAGTATCTGTGCTTTGTAAAAATCTTTATCATCATGCTCCCAGAGATCATCGGTAGATGCGCCTTCTGCAAGATCAACAATAACAGGTTTAAAGCCATCCAGCTTTATTCCTTTATTTTGTGTAGCACCAAATATTAATGGTTTGCCCTGTTCTAAAAAAAGTACCTCATCAGCCTTGCTGCTTTTTTCTGTAAATACTTCAAAAGCACCATCGTTAAAAATATTGCAGTTCTGGTATATCTCTAAAAAAGAAGTGCCTTTGTGTGCCTGGCTGCGCAGAAGCATAGCTTGCAGGTGTTTGGGATCTCTGTCCATGCTGCGGGCAATAAAGCTTGCATCTGCACCCATGGCCAGGGCAAGTGGATTAAACGGATGATCTATACTGCCCATGGGTGTGCTTTTGGTAACTTTTTTCTCTTCGGAAGTGGGAGAATATTGCCCCTTGGTTAATCCGTAAATCTGGTTGTTGAACAACAGAATATTTACATCAAAATTACGGCGCAGTAAATGAATGGTATGGTTGCCCCCAATGCTCAGGCTATCACCATCGCCGGTTACAATCCACACACTCAGTTCTGGCCTGGCAGCTTTTAGCCCGCTGGCTACGGCCGTGGCACGGCCATGAATGCTATGCATGCCATACGTGTTCATATAATAGGGAAAGCGGCTGCTGCAGCCAATACCACTTACTATTACAATATTTTCTTTTGGAATACCCAGCGTGGGCATAATTTTTTGCACCTGTGCAAGTATAGAATAATCGCCGCAACCGGGACACCAGCGTACTTCCTGATCGGTGGCAAAATCTTTAGGGGTAAGGGCTGGCTTTTCTAACGTGATGGTATCTGGCATAAATTTAATTGAATTACAAATTTACTGAAAATAAAATGTTTAAGCATGATCTTTATCAGGCTGGAGGGCCTTTAATTTTTAGAATAATATTTTTTAAAGATATATAAAAGCCGTTGGTTTCCCAACGGCCCAGGTTTTTTAAAACCAAAAAATCATAGATAAAGACAACCGGTCAGTAAATGATTACCGAAGGCGTCCATGATTTATCTGTAGACATAATACCTCCTTTTTCTTTGATGAAGAATAAATTTACGGCGAAAACCAACATCAAAAAAAATAATTTAAGCAAAAAATCCAGAAGATTATTTGTACAGACAGTAATGCCGGATATTAATTCTTTGAGACTTTTGTTCAGGAGGTTTAGAGCAATGTTATGTAGTTAAGTACTTGAATTGCCACTCCCTTCAGGGCGTGGATGAAAATAGCAAGCAACCGGGTTTTAGCTCAAATAAGTGTTTGGCTAAAGCCAATAAAACTAATTGCTAATAATCCACGCCCTGAAGGGCGAGGCAATTGAAAAAACAATAGTATCTAATGATATAGAGGCTTTGGGTTTAGATTAAATTCTACATCATTCATAATAAAGATACAATTGCGCCTTTATTCAACTAAACTGTTTTGCAACTCTTCCCAGTACTCTGCCGCTCTTCTTGTATGAGGTATCACAATAGTTCCTCCCACCATATTAGCCACAGCAAATACTTCATACATTTCTGCAGTAGTTACTTTTAGTTCATGTGATTTTCCTAGGTGATATTTAATGCAGTCATCACAGCGCAATACCATACTGGCTGCCAGGCCCATCAGCTCTTTTGTTTTTTCATTCAGTGCTCCTGGGGCATAGGTGTTGGTATCAAGGTTCCATAATCTTTTTATCACCAGGTTGTCTTTGCTAAGAATGAGTTCATTCATTCTTGTTCGATAATCGTTAAATTCTGTTACCAGGTTGCTCATATATTTAAAATTGAAGAGCAAAGTTAATAATTGAATAATCAATAAAATGATTGCACAGAAACAGGCTGTAATAATGCAAAATCAGGAAAGCGGAACAGTTGTTTTTATTAGTGTGCCCTTATCAGAATTAAAATGAATGGCTCCATTAATTTCTTCCATTCTTTTTTTCATGTTCTTTAAACCATTACCAAAACTACCCGGGCTTTGTATGCCTTTTCCGTTATCTTCTATTTTAATACAGAGCAGTGCATGCTCCATTTCTATATTAACGCTGGCATTACCGGCACCAGAATGTTTTAAGATGTTATGCAACGCTTCTTTAATAATAAGAAAAAGATTTTTTCGCTGCACGCCGCTCAGCTCTGTGTGCAGGGGCACATCATCTGCAATGCTGAATTGAAATTTTAAAGGCGAGTTTTCAAAATAAGAAATACCAAACTGCCTCACGTATTCACCAAAATTCTGAAGTGTATCATTTTCTGTATTCAGGCTCCAGATAATGGTATTCATGCGCTGGGCAATTTCCTTTGCCGTTGCAGATATCTTTACGGAAAAATTTGCAGGCTCATTGCTGCTGCTTTGCGGCTGCTGCTGCGCCATCAAGTCGCTCATCATACGGATGCTGCTAAGCCCTCCACCCACGTCATCATGCAGGTCGGCTATAATACGTTCCCGTTCCAGCATTACGGCCTGTTGCCTTGCAAAAGCAGCATTGATAAGTGATATTTCATTGTCAGCTATTTTACGCTGCAGTGCTACGGTAAACAAAAAGATGTCGGCCAAAATACTGATCATTACAGGAATGTATGAGTTTTCGTTATTAATAATACCTGCCGGATTTTCAGTCATGTACAGGGATAAGATTAAAGTAACTATACTTCCTACCAGCACAATAATACTTCCCCAGATAATATAATTAGAATAAGGAACACGGTATTTAAATAAAACAATTAATACATACAACTGTACCGGAAACAGCAGCAACCCAAAAATATAATATACCGGATCGTACCCAATACCAAAGAAATTACAAACAAGGCAACCTAAAGACAACACGATATACAGCACCAGTAACGATATAAAAATACGATAGAGAGGCGTTGTTTTTTTTTTGAGCCTGAGGTAGTACATTACAAAGAGTGTATAAAAAACACTGATAAGAAATTGAACAGGCCTCTTAAAAAGATCAAACGCTGCAATAGCTTCCCTGTTACTGTAATCAACAGAAAAGAAAAACTCGGGGATAGCCAGCAGATAATAAAGAGGCAAGAGCAAAAGATAAAGTGCATAAAACAAGTATTCCTTTTTTCTTAATATACTATATTGGATAAAAAAGAATACTGCCATAAAGAGCGTAACGCTCTCATGAAAAAATATAAAATATTCGCTTAAATTATTCATTGGCAGTAAGAACTGCTGTATGGCATAGCAGTAATTTTTTAAATAGACAGGTTTTATTTAAATAAGGTTGTACCTGTCTTATAAAAAAGTTTAAATCAGGAAGCTTTTTGTAAATACTTTTTATCTTTTAAGGTAAAGGTTTACCGCTTCTACCCTTGTGTTTACCTGTAATTTTTTATAAATATTCTGTACATGTTTTCGTACTGTTCCCCAGCTGATATCAAGAACGTCTGCCACTTCTTTTCCTATAAGACCTTTGGCCAGTTCATCAAGCACCATTTTTTCCCGGTCGCTCAGGCTTTCTATCAGGGCATTATCTTTACCCATTTTGGTAAAACTGGCCACTACTTTTCGGGCAATGCTGCTGCTCATGGGGCTTCCGCCTGCCAGCATATCATCCAGGGCTTCTATAATTTTTTTTGGACCTTCTGTTTTTAAAATATACCCACTGGCTCCTGCTTTTAGCGAATCAAATATCTTGTCGTTATCTTCATAAGCGGTGCACATTAAAAACAACATATCGGGGTAAGCGTTCTTTAATGCATTTACACAATTAATGCCACTGGCACCCGGCAGGTTTATATCCATTAAAACCGCTGTTGGTTTTGCAAAAGGTATGTCTTTAATAGCCTCTTCTGCATTGCCATAACTGCCGCCCAGCTCATAATGCTCACTGAGTTGTATCATCATATTCATACCTTCTCTGAGGTCTTCTTTATCTTCTACAATACAAACAATTATTTTTTCAGGCATAGTTTGCAAATTACGGTTTTGTGAGAGAGGGAGAAATACCTCAATAAGCGTACAGCATACACATTTACTTTGCTGCATCAATTAAAAAATCCTTAATGCCCAGCAAAATTTTATCTGCCATTTGTTGCTGAAATTTCTCATCCAGCATTAATGCCTCTTCTGCAGGGTTGCTTATAAACAGTGTTTCTACCAGCACATTAGGATATTCTGTGGGGCTATTAAGCATAAAGTTAAAAGACCCTATTACACCATATTGCTTTAAACCCAGCTCCTGCATGCGCTGGTTAATAAAGCTGCTAAGTTTTTTATTACTCACATAACGGTAATGTGTGCTTGTGCCACCTGCCCTAATTGGATCTCCTGCAGAATTGAGGTGAATACTTACCAGCAAATCGGGCAAACTGTCCCGGTAAAATAAAATGCGGTCTTTATTATCTACCGTTTTTTCTGTTGTACGGGTCATAATAACTTTTACTCCTGCGCTATCTAATTTTTTTTGCAGTTTTAATGCAACTGCAAGGGCAAGGTTTTTTTCCAGTGTGCCAGTTGGGCCATCGGCACCAGTGTTGCTGCCGCCATGGCCGGCATCTATTGCAATGGTTAATTTATTTAATAGCAGTTCCCGGGGCTGATGTTTAATTTTTATTACCAGCGTATTGCCTTTATAATATATTTGATGTCCCCAAAGCTGTGCATGTTTTAATTGAATTTTTATTCTGAAAATATCATCTGCCAGTTGTTCATAATCTACATTGTCTATTTCTTTTACCGATTCTAATTGCGTAATCCAGTTACTGTTGTTGGTGGCACCAAAAACATCCACTATAATTTTGGATGGATGCAGTTCCTGGAAACTTTGATAGGGCAGCCTTGCAGATAACCCTAAGTTTATATAATCATATTTTTCATCTCCATACACACTCCATGAACCGGTAAGTGATGATGGTGCAAAACTGCCCTTAGGCATTAGCGTTACCAGCTCATCGGATATATAGGATATCCTGTTTTTTGCCAATTGAATTTTATAATCGCTTCCAATTTTACCAATAAGTTTTAATTGCACCAGGCTATCCAGGTAACCCACTTTGGCTCCGCCCAGCCTGTCATCGCCCAAGCCGTATTCCAGATAAGCCAGCCTGCCTTTTGTAATGGCAATATCGGATGCCAGGGGAGACATTACAGAAAACTGGTTGCGGGTTTCTTTTGTTACACGCTGCCCCCCCGGACCTGTAATGGTTACGGGAAATCTTACTGATAAAAAACTGTCTGTAGCCTGCACTATATATTCTCCCTGGTAAATGCCTTTCATTCCACCTGCAAAAGCTGTCGGCATTTCATACAAAAGCATATTCTTAAAACCAGTAACTGTGCCGCCGGGTAATGCCTTTATTTTAAACTGAATTTTATCGCCGGGGAGCAGCAGCAAATTTCCTTCGGGAAATGTTTGTATAGTTTCTATGTCAAGTACTTTTACAGGCTCTGCAGGTTTGGGTGCAGCATAATTGTATTCAATTTTTTTGCTGATAGATTTTTTGCCCGCCGTTGATGCTGTGATGGTAAATAAACTATCTGTACCCTGCATATTTATTTCGTAAGCAAAGCCTCCGGAATTATACACTTTTACGGGCTGGTTATTTATGGTAAGTGTGCAGGCTTTACAGGTACTGCCTGTAATGAACTGGCGGGTGCTGCTTATAGCATTTTTTTCTTTGCCGGGACTTGCCAGTTTTATAAAAGGAGATTCTTTATCCTGTGCTGCGGCGGCATAAACAAAACAGCAATAAATTATAACAGGTAAAACAAGTTTGGGTACGGAAATAGTCATCCATTTTTTAAACATCATCTAAAACATTAGTAGGCCATAAAGTTAAAGGGAATGCATAAGAATCTGGTGCAAATGCCCTGCACTTAATACATATAAATAAAATTTATTCCCGGCCTTAGTCTGTATTTAATTGCTGATGCTTTGCATTGGCAGCAATATACATTGCAAAGCCAGCCAGGGCCAGGTCCTTTAATAAATTTACAAAAGAGAGTTGCCGCATCTCTGCATCGCCTGCATTGAGGTATTGGGGCAAGTGAATTAATAACACAAAGCTGATGAGCAACGCAGCCAATAGATAACCGGCAACAGAAACAAATTTATTAAAGATAAATGCCAACCCCGCCAAAATAAAAGCTGCGCCAACAACATATACCCATACTTTACCGCCGGGTAAATAATTGGGCACATAGGTTAGCATATTTTCAGGGTGGCGAAAATGATGAATACCAAAAATAATCATTACAATGGCCAGAAGCCATACCGCTATGCGGGAGATGGTATGCTGTATCATGATAAAAGATTTTAGAAAAGTTAAAGTACAATTAATAGCGGGTAAATCATAATAGTTTTTTTTGAAGTTTATTTTAAAAAAATATCCAAGGATTTTACTTTTTTAAGTACTGGCATAAAAAAACCACTTCAAAAATTGAAGTGGTTTTATAACACAAAAGCTTATTTTTCTACCACGGATATTTATTCTCTGCAATTAATTTGTCTGCAATTCTCCTGCGTGCATCTTTACTGTTAAAGGGAGCCGTTTTTGTAAAACGTTTTAAACCCAGCAGCATCATGCGTTGTTCATCGCCTTCAGCAAAAGCATTAATGGCTTCTTTGCCGGCTTTGTTTACCGCATCTGTTGCATCGTTAAGGTAGCAATGCATCATATCTTTTTGTAAAGAAGTGGCAGTTTCTCCCTGTTTATCGTTCATTTTTATTACCCGCAGCAAAGCACTCTCTGCATTAAATGTAAGAATGCTCATGTCTGCAATATTCATTAAAATTTCCTGCTCGTTGCTAAGGCTCATCATTAGTTTTTGCACGGCTGCACCCGCTGTCATCAGGATGGCTTTTTTTAAATTCAGAATTGTTTTTTTCTCTGCTGCAAAAGCGCCTTCGTCTTCGCTGCCAAAATCCGGGATACTCATCAGTTCTTTTGAAACTGCTGTGGCAGGGCCCATCAAATCCAGCTTTCCTTTCATGGCACGCTTCAGCATCATATCTACCGTAAGCAGACGGTTTATTTCGTTGGTGCCTTCATAAATACGGTTTATGCGGCTATCCCTGTAGGCACGGCTAATCATGTACTCATCACTAAAACCATTACCGCCATGTATCTGCACACCTTCATCTACCACAAGGCTCAGCACTTCGCTGCCATCAACTTTCAGCATGGCGCACTCTATGGCATATTCTTCTGCAGCACCCAGGAGTGCTTCGTTAAAAGGTTTGCCTGCTGCCTGCAATTCTGTTTCTTTATCATCAATCCATTTAGCTGTTCTGTATAATGCACTTTCGCCTACCCATGTGCGAATGGCCAGTTCGGCCATCTTATGTTTGATGGCCCCAAAAGTTGCGATGGGTACTTTAAATTGTTCTCTTGTATTGGCATATTCTATAGTAGAACTCAGTGCCATTTTTGCACCGCCCAATGCAGCAGCACATAATTTAAGGCGGCCAATATTTAAAATATTAAAAGCAATGATATGGCCCTTGCCCACTTCGCCCAGCAGGTTTTCTACCGGCACTTTACAATCCTGAAAATATAACTGCACGGTGGATGAACCTTTAATGCCCATCTTATGTTCTTCCGGCCCCTGTGTAAATCCTTCCATGCCCCGCTCTACAATAAAAGTAGAAAATTTATCGCCATCTATTTTTGCAAACACGGTGTATACGTCTGCGAAACCACCATTGGTTATCCAGCATTTTTGCCCGTTTAAAATATAATGTTTTCCATCCTGGCTCAGCACTGCCGTACTCTTAGCTCCTAATGCATCACTGCCACTATTCGGCTCCGTTAGTCCGTAAGCACCCTTCCATTCTCCGCTGCTTAATTTGGGAATATATTTTTTCTTTTGCTCCTCTGTACCAAAATATAAAATGGGCAATGTGCCAATGCCGGTATGCGCTGCTATGGCCACACTAAAAGAAAAGCCACCACCCAAGCCTTCGTTTACCAGGGTGGAAGTAATAAAATCTTTGCCCAGTCCGCCAAGGTCTTCGGGTATAGAAGCACCCAGCAAACCCTGCTCACCGGCTTTCACCATCAGTGATGGCATAAGACCCGGTTCCATTTTATCTATACGATCAATTACCGGTAAAACTTCTGTGCTTAAAAATTGCAGGCACATGTCTTTCACCATCTGCTGTTCTTCATTAAAATCTTCCGGCGTAAAAGTTTCAAAAGCATTGCTTTCTTTAATTAGCCATTCGCCGCCTTTTAAAAGGTTTGTGGTTGTTGTTGATGTACTCATAAAAATGTTTTGCCCCTAACCCCTAAAGGGGGAACTAGAGTGTTATTATTTATTATTTTTTTTGTGCTTCAATCTTAGCTAAGGTCAAAGTCCCCCTTCGGGGATTTAGGGGGCAAGGTTATCATACACTCTTTGCAATACTTCCTTGGCTATTTCTATCTTTTCTGTACTAACTCCCTGTAGTGCTTCATTGAGTGTTTGATTTGCCAGCCCCATACTTTGTTCCTGCAGTTGGCTGGCTTCGGGCGTTATGTAAATCATGTTTATCCTGCGGTCATCTTTACTTGCCACTCTTTTTACCAGGTTTAGTTTTTCCAGGTTATCTACCAGTCTTGTTATACTTGGTTTGTCTCTAAAAGTAGCATCGCACAATTGCTGCTGGCTCAGGCCATCTTCTTTCCATAAATGATAAAGTACGCTCCATTGTTCAATGGTAATTTCCACACTCGCCTGCTTAAAATTTTTTTGCAGCCTGCGGGCAATAGCCGTGCTGGCCTTGCCGGTAATGAAACTGTATAACTCGCTTTTTCTAAATT
>JAYVGA010000607.1:0-3817 GCA_043772635.1 Chitinophagaceae bacterium | reverse complement strand
AGAAAATATTGCACTACTTTTTCAATAAGCGGTAGTTGTACATGCTGCAGCGGCTCAAAGGAAAATATTTTTTGTTTTTCATCTATATCCAGTTTTATTTGCTGCTGGTTAAATACGCTAAAACCAATGCTCCCTAACGATCCGAATATTTCGCAGTAGTCTGCCTCCTGGTTTGCTGCAGCACTAAAACACCAGCTACCACTAAACTGTATACCATTTTTAAAAAGAATATTACCGGTTACCATATCATCTGCGGCATACAAACCAGCACGGTTACCACAAACACCGGCTGCTGTTTCTGCTTCTCCAAAAAAATAATACATAAGCCCCAGTTGGTGTGGTGCCAGGTCATGAAAAAGGCCCCCACCCGACTGTGCAGGATTTAAACGCCAGGATGTTTTTGGCTCTGCCATTTCTGAAATACTGAGGGGCTTGCGCCGGTAATCAAGCCTTGCAAACATTATTGTACCAATCGCATTCTCATCAAGCAGTTGTTTTATTTTTATAAAAATGGGTTGTGCCCTGCGGTAATGAGCCACTACAATTTTTATATTTTTTTGTGCAGCAGCCTGCATTATTTTATTTGCACTGGTGCTGTTTAGTGCCATTGGTTTTTCTACATACACCGGCTTGCCTGCAGCAATTGCTGCCATTGCATATTCTTCATGAGCATTGGGTGGTGTGGCAATATAAACCGCATTTACTTGCTCATCATTTATTAAGTCTAAAGCGTTGCTGTAATATACCGGCACGCTGTGGCGCAGGGCATAATCTTTTGCTTTAGCTGCATCTCTGCGCATTACTGCATGCAGTACAGAGTGGTGCACTTTATTAAATGCCGGTCCGCTTTTTACTTCTGTAACATCGCCACATCCTATTATACCCCATTTAATTTTTTCTAGCATTGATTATTTATTTTTTTGCAATTTCCCCGATAGCATGTACTAATTTATCCAGGTCTTTTAATGAGGTGTACACATGAGGGGTAACTCTTACACAACTGATATTTTCCCAAACAATACCTACCGTATGTATTTTATATTTTGCAAATAAAAGGTTATCCAGCGCTGATGGTTCCAACCCTTTAATGCTTATACCACAAATAGCACAGGAATAAAGCGGGTTTAAAGAAGTGTGAAGTTTTACGCCGGGTATATCTTTTACGGCCGATGCCCAGTAGTTTTTAAGATAGTGTATGCGTTCCTGTTTTCTGCGGCTGCCAATAGCATTATGAAAATTAACGGCCTCGCCTATTGCCTGTTCAATAGGAAAACTCCGGGTACCCAGGCTTTCAAATTTTCGTATATCATCACTCTCTGGTTTATCGTTACATACCAGGGGCCAGAGGTTTTTAATTTTTTCTTTTTTAACCCATAACATTCCACTACCCACCGGTGCACTTAAAAATTTATGCAGGCTTGCACCAAAATAATCGCAACCCAGATCCGGTATTTTAAAATGGAGCAGACCAAAAGAATGCGCACCATCTACCAGGGTTTCAATTCCTTTGCGGGCAGCCATTGCCGTTATTTTTTTTACCGGAAGTATTTGCCCAACCCAATTTATAACATGGGTTATATGCAACAGTTTTGTTTGCGGAGTAATGGCCTGCTCAAAAGCCTGAACAATTGCTTCATCATTTTCAACAGGAAAATCGAAACTTATTTGTTTATACACAATACCTTCTCTTGCCTGGCGCTGCCTCCATGCATTTATCATATTTGGATAATCCTGTTTGGTACCAATCACTTCATCGCCTCTGTTAAGTCTAAGGCCATAAATAACGGTATTTAATGCTTCAGTAGAATTTCTATTTACGGCTATCTCCTCTGCACTGCAGCCTGAAAGTTCTGCCAGTTTTTCCCTCAGTGGTTCACGGCCCATATCCAGCACCCGCCACATAAAATAAGAAGGGCCTTCGTTACTTAGTTTATTATATCTTTCCAATGCTTCCTGCACTACCCTGGGGGCAGGGCTTACACCACCATTATTTAAATTAATGATGTTTGGATTTACAGTATATGCCTGCTGTATTATACTCCAGTAATCCTCATCTGCAGACAGGTATTGTGCACTCACGCCTGCACGTTTTAAATTGGCTGTATCCAGCTCTGCTGCATGCAACTGATTGTATAAACTGTTTACAGAAAAAGCCCCCGCAAGCAAACCTGCCTGCTGTAAAAAACTTCTGCGATTGTGTGGCATAGTAAAAGTTTTAAAACAGAAAGTTAGCAAAAAATATTTTATCAAAACTGCTGTGATGGGTTATTTGGTCCTTTGCTTAAACCCATCGTTTTTAAAAAGATAATAAGCGGTTTGGTAAGATGCAATTGCTTCTTCTATTAAATGTGCATTAAGTGGGGCTGGTTGCTGAAGATTTTCTGCGTAGTTATATAAATAGGTTTCTACCATTTGCTGCGGACTTAATATTACCAAACTATCTCCTTTCATGTAGGCAAGTTTTTGATAAGTGCCCAGTAAAATCCTGGGAGTGTACAAAGCAGATAAAACATTTTTGCCATACAGGCTGCTCTGGTAAGACCAGTGTAATACAGAAAGCAGCGTTGGGTAAATATCTATCTGAGAACATAGTTTTTCTATTTTTAACTGCTGTGTATTTTTAGGGTTATAGATGATGCAGGGAATATGATATTTAGAAATATCAATTTCATTTTTACCTGCACTGCTGGCGCAATGATCGGCTACAAAAATAAAAATCGTATTATCAAACCATGGTTTTTGTTTTGCTTTTTTTAAGAATGCACCAATGGCGTAATCGGTATATTTTACAGCGCCATCTCTGCCACTGCCGGATGGCAAATTAATTTTGCCTGCCGGAAAAGTATAAGGCCTGTGGTTGGAAGTGGTCATTACAAAATGATAAAATAATTTGCCGGCTGCATGTTGAGCATCTGCCTCTCTGATGGCAGCATCGTAAAGGTCTTCGTCACATATACCCCAGGCATTTTCAAAATGCACCAGGCTATCGGGTATTATTTGCCGTTTAGCGGTAAAGTTATCTTTAACTACTAAATTTCGTCCACGGTCTATTACGTTATAACCATTGTTGCCAAAATAATTGTTCATATTATCAAAGTAACCATCGCCGCCATATAAAAAAGCAGATTGATATCCTGCTGTATTAAAAATATTACCCACAGTAAGCAGGTTGTCATTATCCGGCCTTCTTACAATACTGCTACCGGGCGTTGGAGGAACTGCCAGAGATAATGCTTCCATTCCTCTTACTGTCCTGGTTCCGGTAGCATACATATTGGTAAATAATATGCTTTTTGCAGCAAGTGAATCAAGCACCGGTGTAAGATTATTTTTGTTTCCAAAACTTCCCATAAAATCTGCGCTAAAGCTTTCTATAGTTACCATTATAATATTAGGCTTTTGGGGTAAGCCTTCTGCAGTAATATATCTTGCTACATCCCTGCCCTCATTTTTAAATTGCACACCCATATCCTGCAGCTCTTTTCTTTCTATTGCAAATGCTTTGTCGGTATTTATAAGTTTATAAAATTCATCAAAACTGAGTTCGTTATTTTTAAAGGCAGCAAAAAAAGAATATATGCCTGCTTTTGATAATTCGTTTTGGTACCGGTTTTTACTGTTTTCGGCCATGCTGTTACTAATACCAAAACCAAATAAAAAAGTTATTAAAAGAATAACCCCAGTGTATATTAGTCTTTTTATAAAAGGAGTAACAGAAGTAAAAGTAATGGCAAATACTTTTTGTTTATAAAACAACCAGGTAATTAAAAAACATACCGCCAGCATGCCACCTATTAATAATGTCAGGGGATAAGAC
>JAYVGA010000606.1:0-7820 GCA_043772635.1 Chitinophagaceae bacterium | reverse complement strand
CAAACGTCTGCAAAGTCAACGTTGATCTGACCTGTTGAGCTGATCACATCCGTGATACATTTTGCAGCCGTAGCCAAAACATTATCTGCCTTAGTGAATGCAGCGCGCATGGTAAGGTTGCCAAACTGGTGACGCAGTTTATCATTGCTTATCACCAGCAGAGTATCTACATGATTTTTTAAAAGCATTATGCCTTCTTCTGCCTGTGCAATACGTTTTTTTCCTTCATAGGCAAAAGGTGTGGTTACAATACCTACGGTAAGAATGCCAAGGTCTTTACATATTTTAGCAAGTATGGGTGCACCGCCTGTGCCGGTACCACCACCCATACCTGCAGTAATAAACGCCATCTTGGTATTTACTTCCAGTATGCGTTTTATTTCTTCCAGGCTTTCTTCTGTAGCCTGCCTGCCAATGGCAGGATTAGCGCCGGCACCCAAACCCTGTGTGAGGTGCGGGCCCAGCTGTATTTTATTGGGCACCTTACTTAATGCTATTGCCTGCGCATCTGTATTACATATTATAAAGTTTACGCCTTCTATATTTTGCGAAAACATGTGGTTTACTGCGTTGCTGCCGCCACCGCCCACACCAATAACTTTGATGATGGAGGATTGGTCTTTTGGCAAATCAAATTGAATCATGTCGGTAAATTTTGTATCCCCTCCGCCCCTCAAAATTGAGCACTGCAAAGAAGATTGATTTGTGTTATTTTTTTTAGTTGTTTGTTTTTGCGGGTTAGGAATTGTCAGGGTTTGTTTATTATAATTATGTCAATTGTCAATCCTTATGTCATTGGTCATTATGTCTTTGGTCATTTTGTTTTATTAAATTTATCTTTTCAGGATTTATAATTATTACTTATTGCCCATTGCCCATTACCCATTGCCCATTGCTCATTGCCCATTGACCATTGACCTTTCACCTTTGCCTTTCTAAAACTTCGTATCCTCTTCTTCTTTAAACAATTCAATTAAATTGGTTTTAAACTTATCCATAAAGCCCTGCAATGTTTTGCGTGGTTTTATTTTTACGGCGGTTTCTTCTATGGCCATTTCTGTTTCTTCTGCGGCTAACTGCTCTGCTGCTTTTGCAATTTCTACCCTTGTAAAATTGGGTGCCATTTGTTTATTCTTATTCTCGTAATCGTTGTAGCCTTTTAATATTAAACCAATACAGGTGCTGTACATAGGTTTGGCCAGTTCTTCTATATGGCCACCACTAAGATGTTCGTTAGGAAAACCGATTCTTGCATTTAAGCCGGTAACATATTCTGTAAGCTGAATTAAATGTTTTAGCTGCGAACCACCACCGGTAAGTATTACACCACCATTAAGCATTCGGTTATCTAGACCTACCTGTTTTAAATGATAGGTAACAAAATCCATAATTTCGCTCATGCGTGCCTGTATGATGTTGGCCAGGTTTTTTACAGAAATTTCTTTTGGTGCCATACCCCGCAAGCCTGGTATAGTGATAAATGCATTGGCTTTTGCCTCATCGCTTAATGCACTGCCAAACTGAATTTTCATTTGCTCGGCCTGTGTTTTTAAAACCCCCAAACCGGTTTTAATATCGTTGGTAATATTTTCTCCACCAAAAGGAATTACAGCTGTGTGTTTTAAAATACCTTCGTAAAAAACAGCAAGATCGGTAGTGCCGCCGCCAATATCTACAATGGCTACACCTGCTTCAAGATCCTGATCGCACATTACGGCTGCTGCAGAAGCCAGCGGTTGCAATACCAGGTCTTTTGTAACAAGGCCGGATTTTTCTACACTGCGGTTAATATTGCGTATGGCATTTTTATCGCCGGTGATGATGTGAAAATTAGCGCCCACTTTTACACCACTGTAGCCAATTGGGTTTGGAATATTTTGAAAATTATCTACTGTAAATTCCTGTGGAATTACATCAATAATTTTATCGCCTGCCGGAATATAAGTTCGGTACTGATCAGCCACCAGCCTATCTATCTCTGCCTGCGTAATTTCATCATCCAGGTTTTGGCGTACGATATCGCCTCTTGTTTGAAGACTTTTTATATGATGGCCTGCAATACCAACATACACTTCGTTTATAACAAGGTTGGGGTTGCTGGCATAACAGTTTTCCAATGCTGTTTGAATGGCTTTAATGGTTTGATCAATATTAAGCACCATGCCGTGTTGCACACCGTTACTGTTGGCCCGGCCAAAACCAAGTATCTCCAGTTTGCCAAATTCGTTTTTACGACCGGCAATAGCGGCAATTTTTGTAGTGCCAATATCCAATCCAACAATAATGGGTTGTTCGTGAATCATAGTTTTAAGTTTGTTTGTGTTTATAGGTTTGTTCGTTTATTTTTTTTGTTACGCTTTAAAGGTTTAATGTTATGCAACATTTTATTTTTTAGTAATCCGTTGCCCGTCTACAAATTCCTAACTCCTGACTCCTAACTCCTAACTCCTAACTTCTAACTCCTGACTCCTCCACCCATCCTCTCTTACCTGTTCATCACTGCTTTTGGTTTTTTTGCCGGCGGCTTTGCAGGTATTGTTTTTTTAGGTATAATTATTTTTTGTTTTACTGATGTTGATTTTACAGGTATTGGTTTTTCCACGATGGCTGGTTTTTTTACAGGTGCTACTGCTGTGGCTATAACGGCCGGTGGGTTTATTACAGGTTGTTCAACAGCATCAGGAGATGGGTATGCTTCATCATCTCTTTGCACCGATTGCTGAATCATGCTGCTGTCTGCTGCATTTTTATCATTATCCGGTGTAACAAACAATACAGAATCTGCAGCCTGGCTTGCTGCTTTTTCTGCAATGAGCTGCATTATCTGAAAAGCACGCAAAGAGTCAGCAGTTTTTTCGGCAGCATCTTTAATTTTTGCTACTACCTGGTTTTTATACTGCAGGTTTATAACACTGTATTTGCTCCATCCTGTTTTTGTAATAACCGCTTTATAAAACAGGCGTAGTTTTTCAAATTTTTCTGCTGCATCTTCTGCATCACCAAAAACAATTAACTGGTTGCCTATTTTTGGAATCATTTCAAAACTATACTGCGGGGTAATATCTACCTGCTCTATCATAGCCATTAAAAAACTATCGCCCTGCAGTGCCATGCTTAGTTCTTTTATTTGTGCAAGCAGGTTACTGTCTGACTTTGATAAAAAATCGGGATTGTGCGAAAAGCCGGTAAACACAGGTAACCTTGCAGAAAACTTATCGCTTAATGGCAATACTTTTAAACTGCTGTCTATATAAAAACTTTTTCCTGAGGCAGAAAAAATTCTTGCTACAGGCTCCCGCTCGTTTATAAATACCCTGAGTATTTCATTGTTATCAAAGAACAGTTCTGCATTTTTAACCCACACATCATTTTCCAGGTTATTTTCTATATCTTTTAAATTAAATGCGCTCATGGTTCTTCCCTCCGGGTTTCCGCCTACAAAATTATTTATGATGCCAAGCACATCTTTTTTGTCAATAAAAAAATTATTGCTCACGCCACTTATTTCTACGGCTACTCCTGCACAGGTTTTTACATTCTTGCTTCTTACTGCCGCCACCAGCAATACAATACCGGCACCAGCTATGGCAAACCAGCATAGCGCAGTTAATAATTTCCTGATATTTAATTTTGGGTTTTGCAATTTATTTATTGAGTATAATATTTTTTAAAGGTTGTATTAATGTATCTATATCTCCTGCGCCGCATGTAATTAATAATTCTATTTTATTTTCTTTTACCCATTGCAGCACTTCGTCTTTTTCTTTTATCCATTTATTACTGATGGTTATTTTATCTGCAATTAATTTACTGCTCACGCCCGGCATGGGCAATTCTCTTGCCGGGTAAATGGGAAGCAAAACAGTTTCATCTGCAAGGCTCAGTACTTCTGCAAAACCATCTGACAAATCTTTTGTGCGGCTGTACAGGTGCGGTTGAAAAACTACGGTACATTTTTTATCCGGAAACAATTCTTTTGCACTATTGATAAGCGCTCTTAATTCTTCCGGGTGATGAGCATAGTCGTCTATAAATACAGGCCCCTCCCCTCCCGATAGCAATCGGGACCCCGGCGGGGAGGGAGCATTGGAGCGAATGATGTACTCGAATCTTCTTTTTACTCCTGCAAAAGATGCTACCGCTGATTTTATTTTATCATCATCAATCTTTAAATATTTAGCTACGCCTATTGCTGCAATTGCATTTTCAATATTGTGCAGGCCTCCCATATTTAACAGTACATTTTCTACTGTCCAGTAATTATTTATTACATCAAAATGGTAAGCGCCATTTTTTACCGTAAGGTTTATGATATGAATATTTGCCTGGTTATCTGTTATACTGTAGGTACATATATCCGCTACTTTAAAATCTGCATTTCGTTTTAATCCATGCTTTAATATCAGGCACCCTCCCGGTTTTATTTGCGAAGCAAAATCTATAAATGCCTGTTCCATATTTTCGGCTGTGCCATAAATATCCAGGTGATCTGCATCCATAGAAGTTATAATGGCTATATCCGGAGTGAGCTGTAAAAAACTTCGGTCGTACTCATCTGCTTCTGCCACACAAATATTTTTTTGGCTGCTTGCCGAATATGTGGGAAGCTGCGACCAGAAATTGGTATCATAATTTGTGGCAATGCCACCTAAAAAAGCCGTACCACCATAACCGCTATCTCTTAAAATATGCGCTACCATGGCACTGGTTGTTGTTTTGCCATGCGTACCTGCCACACAAATATTATAATTGCTTTGCGTTATTAAACCCAGCACTTCGCTCCGCTTCATCAACCGGTAATTATTATCTCTGTAATAATTAAGTTCTGTATGGCTGGCCGGTATTGCAGGTGTGTACACTACTATTTTTGCATCCTTTTCAATGAGCGCTACATTATCTTCATAATGTATTTTTATTCCTTCGGTTTCTAACTGCCGGGTAAGTGCTGTTGCTGTTTTATCATAACCACTCACTTTGTTTCCTTTACTAACAAAATATCTTGCAAGGGCGCTCATGCCAATGCCGCCGATGCCGAGGAAATACAAAACCCCCTCCGCCCCCTGAAGGGGGAACTGCGAGGTCTGTGATATTTTGTTGCTTTCTGTCATTTAAGGAAGACTGTATTTTTTATTATTTTATTTTTTTATTTTTTATTTTTTGAAACTGTGAGTTAAATATCTTTAATACCAGCTTTAGTTTTTCATAGGATCATTGTTGTGTCACAATCCTTTCACCGGCATACCTTTTTTTATCTTTTATCTACATGGTAAAAAAAAAATAAAAACTTAAACAGCTTCTTTATTCTTTTACTTTTTACTTAGCCTGCAAGCATTCTAAAATTTCATTTGCAATTTTTATATCTGCATCTGTTACTGCAAGTGCACTTATATTTTCTTTTAACTGCTGCTGCAGCGATTCATCTTTTGAAAGGCCAATGATGGATGGAACCAGCATTTGTAAGGCTTCCCCATCTGCTATCATTTGTGCCGCCTGTTTATTTACCAGTGCTTTTGCATTTACAGTTTGATGATCTTCTGCCGCAAAAGGATAAGGCACAAAGAGCACCGGTTTTTTTGCCACACACAATTCTGCAATGGCCATGGCACCACTCCTGCTTATTACCATATCTGCTGCGGCATATGCATATTCCATCTGGGTTATAAAATCATTTACTACAATATTATTTTTTCCTTTTGCTCTTGCTGCTGCTTTTTCTTTATAAGGCTTACCCGTTTGCCAGATGAGCTGCAGGTTGTTTTGTTCAAACAAATCAATGTCTTTATCTATGGCTTCGTTTATACTTTTTGCACCCAGGCTTCCACCAATACTTAATACCACTTTTTTATCTACACTTAAATTAAAAAAATTTAATGCAGCTTCTTTAGATATATCGCTGGCTGCAATGCTTTGCCGTACAGGATTTCCGGTAACAGTAATTTTTTGTGCCGGAAAAAATTTTTCCATCGCAGCATTGGCAGTAAATATCCTGGTAGCTTTTTTACCCAACAGGATATTGCTCTTACCTGCAAAAGAATTACTCTCATGTATAAAACTTGGTATGCCCCTGCTTTGTGCATACCGCAATACCGGAAAGCTGGAATAACCACCCACACCTATTACTGCCGTGGGTTTAAAACTTTTAAAAATATCCGCCACCTGGAAAAAACTTTTTATGAGTTTAAAAGGCAAGGCAATATTTTTTATCAAAGAACTTCTGTTAAAGCCTGCTATATCCAACCCTTTTATTTTATATCCTGCCTGTGGTACTTTTTCCATTTCCATTTTTCCGGCAGCGCCTACAAAAAGTATCTCGGTTTGCGGTGCTATTTTTTTAATGGCATTGGCAATAGCAATAGCCGGAAAAATATGACCGCCTGTACCACCGCCGGCAATGATAAAACAGCCGGGGCCCCCCTCCCCTAAAGGGGAACTTAGATGGTTAATATTTACTCTTTCTTCAATCATCTTTTGTTTAGAACTAACTATTATTGTTTTTTAAGACTTTTCAAATTTTACGTCTAACTTAAAACTATTAAACTACCGGTTTAGGTTCCCCCTTCAGGGGGGCAGGGGGCTCTAGCTGTTCTACGTTTCTTGCTACACTTAAAATAATTCCTATAGATAAACAGGTAAATAAAAAACTGCTTCCTCCCATACTTATAAGGGGTAAGGTTACCCCGGTGTTTGGAAACAGGTTTACATTTACTGCCATATTTGCCATGGCCTGTATAACCAGCATAAAACTTAATGCCAGTGCCAGGAATGCTCCAAAAGCAAACGGGCATTTGCGGTATATACGAATGCACCGGTATAAAAACAACAGGTAAATGCATAACACTGCTGCGCCTCCCAGCAAGCCATACTCCTCTATTATAATGGCATAAATAAAATCGCTGTAACTGTGCGGCAAAAAATTTCTTGCCTGGCTGTTGCCTGGTCCCACTCCAATAAAACCACCATTGGCTATGGCAATTTTTGCCTGGTTTATCTGGTACATTTTTTCATTATCATCTTCTTTTTTGCTGTACACAAATGTTTGTATCCTGCTTATCCATGTGGGTATGCGCCCGCCTGATAAAATACCCGGAAGCTTTTTGCTTTCGCCTGCTTCTTTATCGTAAGTAGTAACTGCAATAAGCACCAGCATTAATACCGGTATGGCTGCAATGGCAATAGTGGCCAGAATATGTTTTGTGCGTACCCTGCCAATAAACAGCAGCATAATACTTGTGCCACCAATTAAAATAGCTGTAGATAAATTTGCAGGCGCAATGAGTAAACAAATAATTGCAACCGGTATGATGATAGGAAGAAACCCTTTTTTAAAATCTTTAATTACCAGCTGCTTGCGGCTGAGCATACGGCTCATGTACATAAACAAAGCCAGCTTAGCCAAATCGGATGTTTGAAAAGTCATATTAATTACGGGTAGTTTTATCCAGCGGCTACCTGCATTTAACTGCACACCAAAAAACAACGTGTACAATAATAATGGTATGGAGATAAGAAATAAAATTTGCGCCACTTTTGAATACAGTGTATAGTTTATTCTATGCGCCCAGTAAATAATAATAATGCCCAGTATGATAAAAGCCAGTTGTTTAAACAAATAACTTTCGTTGCTTTTACTCATGCGGTATGCCAGTGAGCCTGTGCTGCTGTACACCAATAACAAACTGGCCAGTGTAAGTAATACTACAATGGCCCATATCACTCTGTCGCCTTTTGTTTTTTGCACAAAATTATCTACACTCCCCATACGGCTGATGGAAGACGAGAGTGCAGCTTCTTCGTTTTGCGAAAAGCCGAATAATTGTTTT
>JAYVGA010000605.1:0-4368 GCA_043772635.1 Chitinophagaceae bacterium | reverse complement strand
TAGCTATTGGGTTATAAAAATAATCGGCAAACCAGGTGGTTAAAGATATATGCCATTTGCGCCAGAATTCTGTAACAGATTTAGCCAGTAAGGGCCGGTTAAAATTTTGTGTTAGATCAAACCCCAATACTTTTGCAAATCCCAGAGCCATATCGGTATAGCCGGAAAAGTCGGCGTACATTTGAAATACATAAAAGATCATTGCAACTACCAAAGTTACTGCGCTGTGATGTTCTGCATTGCCCAGCACCGCACTTACATAAATGGATAACCTGTCGGCTATTACTAATTTTTTAAAAAGGCCCAGTACAATTAGTTTTAAACCTGTGCTTATATTATCAGGATCAAAAGATTTTATTTGTTTTAGTTGTGGAAGAAAATGATGCGCTCTTTCTACCGGCCCAGCTGTTATCTTAGGAAAAAAAAGCAGGAAGGTTGCAAAATGACCAGGATTTTTTTCTGCAGCATGATTGCCTCTTTTTATTTCTATAAGGTAACCTATTGCCTGAAAGGTAATATAGGATATTCCCAGGGGCGCAATGATATGAATTAATAAAGAATTGTTTAAAGTTTGTGTGGAGTGAAATAAATTTTGCCTGCTTATATTTATCAAATCATATGTGGAAGCAGTAAAAAAATTAATGTATTTAAAAAAAACAAGCACGCCCACATTTGCAATGATAGCTGCTACATACCATCGCATCTTTTTTTTAGGGGAGAGGGCTTTTTTTATCTGCAACCCGGCAAAAAAAGTAATGAGGATAATAAAAGCCGGCACTAATATATATACAGGATTGCTGTACATATAAAAAAATATGCCTGATAGCAAAAGCCATATCCACCTGAGCTTATGGGGCAAAATATAATATAATACAGCTACTGTAAAAAAAAACAGTGCAAATACTATTGAAGAAAACAGCATGGGCAATTTTTTATTTAACTGATAAATACGGGGCTCTTATCTATTAATTTGTTTCAACTAATTCTATAAGGCCATAGGAAACATAGAGGAAAGCAACTTTTTTATTGTTAAATAAAATTGCCGGTTTGGGATTAGAAACAAGCAGGGCTCCTAAATCCTGGAGCCGGTTTATTTCTGCAAAAATATCTTCGGTTTCAAAACAAAGATGATAGTAAGTTATTCTTTTTTTAAGAAGATTGGCTACCTGCTCACCTGATATTAATTCTATGGAAACGCCTTCTAAAGTGGTTAGCATACAAAGCTCTGCCTTTTGTTCTGTATCGTACACAATAGGGCTTACTTCAATAACTTCATGAATTTTTGAAATGCTTTCTATTTCTTCTTTAATGTTGTGGCAGGCCACACCAACATGATGAAATTTCATAAGTATCAGGCAGATTTTAATTTAGATGCAATGCTGTCAGTCAGTTCTCCCACATTTTTCCAGCTTTGTATTTCGTTGGATGTAAAGCGTATTTTAAAATGTTTTTCTATTGCAACTACTAATTGTATATGCGTTAAAGAATCCCATCCCTCCACATCATTTGCTGTTGTTTCGTATGCAAGTTTGATGTCTTCATCATCAATGGCATCTATAAAAATTTCGTTTAGCTGTTCTAAAATTGTACTGCGTTCCATATTTGTTTATTTGGTTTTAATATAACATTTTTTATTGCCGTATTCATTTACATTTAATATCCAGTACGCTGCAGATGGCTCAAAACCCAGATCGGCGTAATGATTTTTTACCATTTCATTTTTAGCAGTGGCTATGTATTGGCCTTTCAAAAAATCAAATCCTTTTTCTTTTGCAAAACCGGTTATCGTATTCAGCACAAAATTTTCCATGCCACGTTTTAATACCCTGCAGCTCATCAGCCAGGTATCTATAAACAGCGTATTTTCATTTTCTTTTTTAAGAATAATTACGCAAATCATTCCATTGTTTCCAAATTTATCTTCAAGGGTAAATGTAAAAGAAAAAATATCTTTTGCCATGGCAGCGCTGGCAATATCAGCTTCTGTATAGCGTACCGTGCGTAAATTAAACTGGTTAGACCGCTGCGAAAGCTGCGCTACCCTTGGCGTATTAAATTTATTAAAGGGTTCTACCAGCGAAACCATATCCAGGCTTTGTAAAAAATCATCTTCGTTTGTAAAACTTTTTTGCTGCACACTGCGTTCTGCTTCTACCTGGTATTGCTTTGTTCTCCCGGCATCTTCATCAGAAAAAGAAATGGTTTCAAAAAGGTTTAGCGGGTATAAAAATTCCAGGTAATCTGCAGGATCTTCAGGCAGCTCCGGTACAGTAATTTCCGGAATATTTTCCCGTACAATATTTCTTTCAAAAGGGTTGTCATCTAAAAACACCATACTGTCAAAACCAATATTTAAAATACTTTGTATTTGTCGTATGTTATCGGCTTTGTTTTCCCAATTGGCTACAAACACTGCAATATCTTCCAGGTGCAAAACCATATCGGGGTGTTTTTCAAAAGGCTCTTTGGCAATAGATGCTGTGTTTTTGCTGCACACCGCAATGATAATTCCCCTGTTTTTTAATTTTTTTATCCAGTATTGAAATTCGGTAAATGCTTTGCCAATTCCTAAACTTCCTATTTGAATATTTTCCAGTCCATCATCACCTATAACTCCACCCCACATGGTATTGTCCAAATCTACAATCAAACATTTTTTAAAAGTACCATACATGGCTCCTATTAAATTAATTGTTTTAGCAGCAACCTCTGGTAAAACATCTATGCTTAACACCATTTCTGTATTGATGTAAACAGAGGGTTGAAAAAAGTTTATTTTTCCTGAATGGTTTTGTATGGATGAAAGATCGCAAATATAAAAATTGGATTGCCTGGTGGCGTAAAGCATTAATTCGTAATTAAGTTTACGCATCTGAAACAAAAAAGAAGATTCCGTTTTATTGGCATAATTACCAAATACCGAATCGTTTATTTCTGTATAATTATAATAAATAATTTTTGTTGTTAGCCGGGCATTTAAGGTATTGGTTATATTGTCCAGCAGTTGCAGTTGTGTTGCAGCCAGGCTGCTGTAGTTTTGGGGTTTTAATTTATTATATGCAGCAAGAAGTTTGTGAGTGGAGTGAAACAGGATAACAATATCCGGTTTAAATTCATACAATTCAGAAGAGGGATCAAACACCTGGCTTTCTATCTGGTTAAAATCTGCTTCCCAAATGGTAAGGTTAAGGCCATGTTCAAAGCCGCTGCCACGCAGGGCCTGTATAAGAAACTGTGTGGCGGTATCGCCCAATACTGCAATTTTTATTGTTTTAAAATTGCTAAAGTCTTTTTTTAAGTTTTTCTTTAGCTGGCTGAATGTTTGCATATTTATTAATCCCAAAAATTGCAGGATATTATTATTTTTTAATTGTAAAACGTTTAAATAGTTTTCTCATACCAAATGGAATTTCATTTTAGGCTCCCGCTAGATACCGGGATGTGTGGGCATTTGGTAAATACCGGCAGAATTTTTTTTGGACTATAATAAAGGTATATCGGTATCATTTTAAATTATGATATACTTTTTGCACATCATCATCCTGCTCTAATTTATCTACAAGTTTTAAAACTTCATTGGCTTCATCTTCGCCCAGCTCTACTGTAGCAGCCGGAATCCTGGTAAGTTCTGCTGTTATTACTTCAATTTTTTTCTCCTCCAGGGCTTTAGCCATATTTCCGTATTCATTAAACGGTGTACGGATAATAATATTACCTTCTTCATCTTCTCCAATTTCTTCCAGGCCGTAGTCTATAAGTTCCAGTTCCAGGTCATCTGCATTTTGGCCTGCACTTTTAATTTTAAATTCTGCCATATGGTTAAACCCAAAGCCAACACTGCCGCTTGTGCCCAGTGAACCATGCCCTTTTGTAAAATGCATTCTTACGTTTGCCACGGTTCTTGTAGGGTTATCTGTTGCGGTTTCTACCATTACTGCAATTCCATGCGGTGCATAGCCTTCGTACAAAATTTCTTCATAGTTGCTGGTATCTTTACCCATAGCTCTTTTAATAGCAGCTTCTACCCTGTCTTTGGGCATGCCGCATGCTCTGGCATTAAGATAGCATCTTCTAAGCGCCGGATTGTTATCAGGATCGGGGCCACTGGCTTTTACGGCAATGGCTATTTCTTTTCCAATACGGGTAAAATTTTTGGCCATTTTATCCCAGCGGGCAAACATGGAGCTTTTTCGTACTTCAAATATTCTTCCCATAAATAATGTGTTTAAATAGTTTAAGGCTAAGGCCAACTGACCACTGACCACTGACCACTACCGTCCTAAGAAAAACTAGAAGATAGTCAATTGGTTATCTTCAAGTTCTTTGAAATTTTGTTGGTAAGAATTATTAAACAGTTGATTTAACTCG
>JAYVGA010000604.1:0-9077 GCA_043772635.1 Chitinophagaceae bacterium | reverse complement strand
GCATTTAAATGAAGCGTATCTAATATGCGCCAGGGAGCCACAGAAAATTGCATCATGGGCATAAGCGCACTGCACTGTGCAGAACGCACAATTAATTTTTGATCTATTTTACTATCGCCCAGGAATGTCGAAAATTCTCCCCCGCCAATCATATCGGGGCAGGTAAATGTGTAACCCAATAATTGTTGTGCTATGGTGCCCGGAATTAAAGTATTTAAATCGGCCCAACTGTGCGCTTTATCTCTTAACCGCTGCACCAGGGGCTGGCCTCCCATCTTCCACATGGCCCGGTATTCGTTTAATGGAAAGCTTAAACCCAATTTTGCCCATAAATAAGTATGTTCATTAGGATTTTTATTTTCGTAAGAAACCAATTTTTTATCATCATAATAATGTGCATCTCCGCCATCCAGTTTAAATCCATCTACCCCATACTTTTGCTGCAGCGTGGCCAGCTTTTTCTTTATCCATTCTGCAGAGGAAGGGTTTGTAAGATCAAGACAGGCACTGTAGCCATTCCACCATTGCATTATTAAAGGTTTTGTAACGTCTTTGTATGAGGCCTCGGTTTTTCCTTCATTATCCAGTAATAAATATTTTGCAGCTGCCAGCTCCCTGTACGGTTCACTATCCGGGCTAATGAATGGGCATATCCACAGCATTACTTTAAAACCCATGCTATGCAATTGCATTATCATTTCTTTAGGGGCAGGAAATTTTTCTTTATCAAAATCAAATTGCCCGTAATAGTTTGTCCAGTTATCATCTATCATTAACACTCCCGGTGGCAAACCGTTTTTCAAAACTTTGTTTGCATAATCCAGTACATCTTTTTGGTTGGGCTTATACATTAGCTCTATCCATAAATTATATTGCGGGGCGGTAATTAATAAACTGTCGGGCCATAACCCTGTTGATGGGAAATATTTTTTTGAAGCACTCCGGTATGCCTCTTTTAAACTGGCGCCGCTTTGCTCTACAAAAAAATTGTTGAACCTGCTTTGAATAAGAAGGCTGTCGTTTCTAAAAATAAATTTGTAGGGGCTTTCGCTCCAAACCTGTCTGCCCTTATTTGAAAGCAATAATGGAGAACCCTGGTTTCCGTCATCGTTACCATATAAATCAAAAGAAAAATTCTTTTTTCCAAAGGGCATTTCAATACCCCTGTTTACAACCCCGCCCCACCATACTTCGCCGGGCAATAATTTTAACTGTTTTGTAAAATTTTCTGTTTGCTGTGCATAAATTGTAATGCCGGTTGCTAGGGTGAGAAACAGCACTGCGGATAATTTTTTTAAGTACGATTTTTGTTTTATGATTTGCATATAAAATATTTTATAAACCTGGAAACAGGTATTGACAGATTCTTTAAAAATAATTTTCTACAAAAAGTATTTAAATATAGAAAAGAGAAACTAAAAACTAATATCACCAATAAAAGTATTGATCACAAGTTAAAGGGAGTTTTTTAAGAAAGAAGATTTCGTAATGCACTAAACCTGAAAAAAAATTCAGCCTTAAAACAAGTAACAAAAGTTGTCTTTGATTATGAATAACAAATTAAGCAGTAAAATTGATTGAAGGGAATAATTTATAAACCAGCCTTGTTGATCAGGAGTTTTACAGCTTATACTGCCCATTTTCCTTTTAGCTGGTATGCAATTAATATAACCAGTAGTCCTATACCAAGATAAAAAAATTGTAACCAATAAAATGTCTGGATTAAAATCATTTGTACAATAATCCATCCGCACATCATCACTCCGCCTGCAATGGCCCAGTTGTAACGGTTAGGGTGCCGTTGTATATTGTAGAACACCGCCATGCTGTTTACCAAACCAACAGCGGTTAATAATATTCCGGGAATAAGAAAGTTTTTAAACATGGTGGTATCCAGTATGCTTAGCGGCAATCCCATTGTTTGCCCACCCGGCTGGTATATCATTATTACGCCGCATATTACTGTTGTGAGTGCAATAAAACACAGCAGCATAAACAAAAGCGTTTTCATTTTATTTTTTTCTTTTATACAGTCCGATTATTTGGCCAAAACCAATGATATGTTCGCTCATAGCTTTTTCTAATTGCAATTTACCGCTATAAGGAGATATATTCAGTAACTCATCCAGTGCATACACTTTAAAAAAATAATGGTGTGTGCCCCAGCCCGGGCAGGGCCCTCCATAATGATATTCTTCAAAGCCATTCATGCCCTGTGTGCCCTGTATTTCGTTTTCTTTGATGTGATGTGTTACAGGAATATTCCACACTAACCAATGCACCCATGTACCAAGGGGCGCATCAGGATTTTCCACAATCAATGCCAAACATTTTGTTTCTTCCGGAATATCCTCAATATCCAGCGGAGGATTAATATTTATCCCATCGCAACTGTACTTTGCCGGAATTATTCCCTTTGCTTCAAAAGCTGTACTGGAAATATGCAATAGTTTATAGTCAATAGCTTTTTCAATATGCTTCATCATGTATAATTTTTTTATGCTTATCTAAAAATCTAAGGCCCTTCTCCGGGTTCAGGAATTTCGAAGGGATCTTCGTAAGGTACTACATCAATCCAATCAATCAAAGCAAAAGCATTTAATACCGGGTATTAATGAGCACAATCAGGGTTTGTATTGATGTTAGTCATGGATTAAAAATAGCTAATCAGGTATTTTAGTATATTAAAATTTAATAAAAGAAAGTATTAAGCCAACTATGCAGTAAGCAGCAATTTAAAATTAAAAAAAAGTCAGGGTGTTTTGAAAAAGTAATAACAAAAACATAAAATATTTTTTATGAAAAACAATTCAGATTATCAAAGTGGTTTATCGGTTTATCCCGGTAATTATGTGCCCCTGTATAAAAAAGAAGAAATAGAAAGTGAATTAAAGCACACAACCCAAACAACATTTTACCCCGTACAGGTAAAAGAATTAAACGATGCATTTAAAATAGAAGTAGCCATACCCGGAGTAAAAAAAGAAGACTTTTTACTGCAGGCAGATGAAAATGTTTTATCCCTTTGCATGATGCATAAAGAGATAGAACATTGCAAAGGAACCAACTTTATATTAGAACATACTAACTGTAAATGTTATGCACAAAACATAATGCTCCCTGATAATACAGATACTGAATTTATAAATGCACAATACAAAGCAGGCGTTTTATGCTTACTGATACCCAAAGCAAAAGCACATGAAAAAAACCTCCATACCAGGATAGTAGTGTATTAATAACAGCCTGCAAAAGTTTTGCAGCATGCGTTGCCAACAATCTATTTTATTTTTCATTTCTTTATGAGCGGGTATTTTTTTGTCGCCGGCTGATATCCCTGGTTTAACAGAAGTGGCGACAGTTTACCCCTATGTTTCGCAGGGGCTCCCTGCCCGAAAGAATTCGTTCAGGCGGGCGTTCAACATTAAATCCTTGGGCAACTTTTATTGCAGCGTAAAGAAGTAAAAAACTTTTTGTTTTGCACAGCTTTGCAATCTATACAACAATTACTGAATTGCCGGCCACTCCCGCCCAACCAGGTGCATTACCCCTTGTAACTAAATCACCACAGCTTAATAAAATTCACCTGACCAATCTCATCCATTTTGCTGACGACCGTCTTTGCATGGGCAGGTAACAAAAAATACTTCTGTTATGTAAACAATAATCATCAACATAAAAAACAAGGAGGTTATATGGAAACCCAGGCATTAACAAAAACAACAGAAAAAACAGCATCAGTATTTAACGATTTATTTAAACCATGGAACGAATGGTTAGATAATGGAAATTTGTGGGGAGCAACTATGAATACACCTGCCGTAAATATTACGGAGCACAGGGATGAGTACATGGTTTCTCTGGCAGTACCCGGTATGAAAAAAGATGATTTTAAAATTGATATTGATGGAAACATGCTTACCGTAAGCAGCGAACAGGAAGAAAGCAAAGAAGAAAAAGACAAAAAGTTTACCCGCAAAGAGTACAACTATTCTTCTTTTTGCCGCAGCTTTACTTTGCCCGAAGAAATTAACAGGGAAAAAATTGAAGCAAAGTATGAAGAAGGTGTATTAAAAATTTCTCTGCCACGTAAGGAAGAAGCCAAAAAATTATCAGCAAAACATATCGCTGTTAAATAAGCTGGCTTTGTTTGGCCAATGCCCCGCCTTTAAGGAAGACGGGGCTTTTTTTTATTTATTTTTTTGAAAAAACTAAAATACGGGTAACCTTTTTTACGATGCTGTTTGTCCCGGTTTCACAGTCATGATTATTTTAAATTCAGGAAAAAAATATATGCTGCATGATTTTGATTATTTTTTTAAAAGGTATGCTATCTTATCCGGGCAAACTGCACAAATATTTTAAACCGTTTTTTAGCCCACATAAATATTGACAGGCATCAGCAACTTTACTGATGCAGGTTCTTATCCCGCACATACAGGAATAATAACTTTACAGGAAACAAAACATTTTTTGCTGATAAAAAAAAAGATTACCCCTTATAAAAACTAAAAAAAGAAGCTATGCCAGAAAATAAATTAATACAGATACAACACGAAACCGAAACCTGGAAACGCATGCTGGGATTTATGGTAGATGAAAATATACATTTTAAAAACAGTCTTTCCCAAATTCTTAAAGATAAGTTTGATAAAACCCTGCTGGAAGAAGTGGAGATTTTTCACAGCAATTTTATAAAAGAAGATGTGAGGATTGGTTTACTGCGCCACGATGTGGCAGAACTGGATAAGCTGCTGCAAAGAGAAGTATTTGAAGACGGAAAAATTGAAAAAAAAGTGGACAGTGCTTTAAACAAACTCCGCAATAATATAAAAAATGCTGCCATGCAGTTTACAAAATTAAAAGCCGACTTTAATGTTTACCTCTCCCAAAATATTTACTCCCGGTGAAAAACTGTAACCGTAAAATTTTACCCCTAATCCTCATTGCCTGCATGGGTTATTTTGCAGCACCTGCACAAATTACTCCGCAGGCAATGCAAAATTTTATAGTATCCGATAAAGATATGGAGACTGCAGATGTAAAATTTGCCACACAGGTAAAGGAGCTTTACGCACGGCTTAATTATGCCACTGCCTGGGTGCAAAAAGAAAATAGCACTAACCGGGATATTTTTTTTAATGCCCTGTCACTATCTGCCCGTATGGGTTTGCAGGAAAAAGATTACCAGTTTAATTATATAACATCTTTTAAAAAAGGAACCTTAGGTTTACAAAACAGCTACGATTCTGTACAGGCAGACATACACATTACTGATGCTGCCCTTCATTTTTATAATGATATAACCTATGGTAATACAAAACCTGTTTTTGGGTACAATGGTTTAAAAGATGTTACCGCCTGTAAAAACATTGCTCTTTTGCTGGCAGAATATATTTTACAAAATAAGCTGCAGGTATTACCAGGCTATCTTTCTGTGGCGTTGCCGGAAGTAGGGGCCCTGCAAAATAAAATACAAAGTTTTCAAAATAAAACTTTAGAAAATAATTTTGCAGAAGTAAGCATCACATCTGCCAAAGTAAACAGCAGCAACAAAGCACTACGTATAAAATTATACCAACTTGGTATTATAGATTCTGTAGATAAAATAATAGCAGATACCACGCTGAAACAAAAATTAAAAGAAGCCCAGCGCCAATTTAATTTACTGGCAGATGGAGTATTGCGCAGCACCATTTTGCAGGAATTAAATGTGCCCCTTGCTGTACGTTTGCAACAGCTTACCCTGGCCATAAACTATTACCGCTGGCTTAACTGCCTTACACAAAAAGAAGCGGCAATTGTAGTTAATATTCCGGCCACTTATTTAAAAGTGTACCGCAATAATAAAGTGCTGCTGGAAATGAGAATAGTTGTGGGCAAAAAAATTACACCCACTCCTACCCTTGCCAGCACAATAGATGAAGTGATATTGTATCCTTACTGGCATGTGCCAAAAAGCATTGCTGTAAAAGAACTACTGCCTGCTATAAAACGTAACCTCGCATTTGTAGATGCAGGCAGTTATCAAATATTAAACAGTGCAGGAAAAATTATGGATCCCTATGCCATTAACTGGCATGCGCTGAGCAGGAATTATTTTCCCTACACCATACGCCAAAGTACCGGCTGTGATAATGCCCTGGGATTATTAAAACTTAATTTTTATAATCCCTTTGGTGTTTACCTGCACGACACACCCAATAAAAATTTTTTTAGTATGAACAAGCGCTACTTTAGCCACGGTTGTATGCGTATGCAAAAACCCATGGAGCTTGGGCACCTGGTTTTGAAAAATAATGCCATTGCCATTGATACACTTGAGCAAAAAGGCTGCCTGCGAAACCAGAGCCCCGTAACCGTGCATGCAGATGTACACATGCCGGTAATTGTATGGTACAACCTTGCAGGTATTGATAGTACCGGAAGAGTATTATTTTTTGAAGATGTGTATGGGAAATTTGAGTGGATGAGGAGTAAATAAAAATTATATATTTCATTGATGTAATAAACAATTAAAAAAGTATGACAAAATAATTTTGAAAGCGGATGTAATTTATTTGAGGTAAGTTGTGAGGAAGAACATAAATGCTTATGTTGCAGGTAATAAAAATAGACCTCGATGAAACAGAATTATTACATATTCATACTTTTACTTTTCTTGACAAGTTGTGGAAGTTTTCAACCGGCAAATTCACAAAATAAATTGACAGGAAATATTCAATCGGACTTGAGAACTCTACTTCCAAATAGTAAGGTGAGTGCTGATATAATGGATGGAGTTTTACAAAATCCAAGACAAGTTGAATTAACAAAAAAGTTTCAATATGCAATTAAAGAAAACTATGATTGGTTTTTAGAGTATATGAAAACTGTTACAGAAGGAGAACCTATACCCTATAATGCAAAATTGGGTTTGACAAAAGATGAATATAAAGAATTGATGGATTTTATGAACAATATTGAAGTAGTTTCAACAGGAAAGGAAGACATTGTTATTGAAATTAAGGATGATTTCATTCGTTTTAAATCACACAACAAACTTGCAGACTTTGACTCACTTATAATTGATTTGAAAAGCAATACTGTATCTTTTGGACAATATAAAATGACTTTTGCGGACACATTAAATATTACGACTGACAAAAACGGGTTGAAAAGTAAATGGACAGGATATAGTTGGAAATTTGAAGACCCAAAAAATCTTGACATCGAGGATTTGAAAGATTTAAACAGTTTAAAAATGATACAGTATAAGTTTACAATTGGACGACTTGAAAAAAATGGTAAAACTTATATGAGTTTGAAAGGAAGAGAAATTGAAGATGGAGCAAAGACTGTTGACTTTGAATTGCCAGTTCAGTTCTGAGAAAAATTACTGCTGCCGATAAAATTTTCGGCGAAACTCTGATGTAGAATAAACGTAGATAATTATATCGGCAATATTCACATACACACGGAGTGTAAGTAAAAGAAAATTAGAGGAACTATTTTATGACTTGGGGTAGGCAAAATATTTTTGCCAGAGCGTTTTAAAGACTTGTAATTTATGTTTGTAAAAACTGAAGGCTTTCCGGCATCGGGGGTTTCGCCAGGAAGTTATTATTAATTTGAAAATGACTCGGGCGAAAACCCCGCTGAGACATAAAATTATGATAGGTTATTAAACATAATACCCCATTATAATTCTGACATTTTCGCAAAAGAGTGCCTGAATTTGCTTAACAATATTAGGTGGAAATAATTATCATCAGCAGGCGGTTTGGTGGCAATGCGAATGGTAATCATTATCAATTAACAATAACAATTTTATAAAAAAATGAATACTACTTCAATCATAATCGGAATTTTGATTTTAGCAATTGTAATTTTTGTGGTTTACAGAATTATAACTGTGAAACTGCAAGGCAGGAGGTTGAATAAAGAACGGTTTGGAAGAATTAAATTGCTTTACGACAAACTTGAAAGCAACGAGTCAATATCTACGGAAGATGTTTTGCCTTATGCCAAAAGCTTATCGACAAGAGAGACTACATTCCAATTATTGAAGGAATATAATAAATCAGATATTTTCCCAGCAGAATACAACACATTAATAAAAGGTGCGGAAAGCAATCTTGCAAATTGGCTTGAATTTCCGACAGAAATTCATACTTGTCCGGACGAAATTGAACATGTTAAACGGGTTACTTTTGACTTTGACGGGAAAAATAATTTTATCCATTATGAAGTATTTAAGTATTGTGTAAACGAACCTCATTGGGCTGCAAAAGATGGTTGGATTTTAGGAGTTGTTGGACCCTATTTTGATGATAGTAAGCCTTTTGATTTTCCACAATCAACTTTCAGTAGAGTGAGCAGCACATTTGACAAGGTTACACCAGACGAAGAAGCAAAATGGGTTCATGAAAATATATCGCTGAAAAAGTAAAACATACCCAGCCACAAACAGCGTTACCAAAAATGGGGCATGTGTATGTAAAAATGATTGTGAACAATATGGTTGAATAAAAATTATTGCAACAGCAAAAAACAGAACCTGCCATTCCTTAAACATATTTTTTCTAATACACAATTAAAAAAATATAACAGGCTTGCGATTCACATTGTAGATGCGGAAAATATAAATCAACAATTACAAGGCAGAGTAGCAGTAATTCAAATCCGGGGAGTATCATCTTTTAAAAGTGGCTATAACGAATTACCTAAGATTGAATTTGAAAAAACTAAAATTGTATCAAATATTAATGTAAAATTCATGCTTAAATAAAGTACAAACCCATCATAACTAATACTTCGTCGGGCACGCATTGCCAACAATGAAGTCTTAGTTGTACGACCTGCCCCCACAGCATTGCATGGGAACCGGCGATACAATAAACACTCAAAAAAAGTATCACAAAATAATTTTGATAGCCGATGTAATTTATTTGAGGTAAGTTGTAGATGAGAACAGCAATGCTAATTTGTTAAACGACATTTGAAACGATTTAAAAATGACAAAGGGAATTATATATAATATTATCGGGCTCCTTGGGGGCTCACTGTTCTGGATGTTTGCGAATAGCTGTTCAGAT
>JAYVGA010000603.1:0-2574 GCA_043772635.1 Chitinophagaceae bacterium | reverse complement strand
AGAAGCCACTTCTTCGGTATTGTTATAAAGCATATAAATGCCATTACTTTTTTGGGCAATAGATTTTAATGCTTCTTCATTCAACTTTGATATAACGGTATTGCCTGCTTCATCTGTTTTCATCTGGCCGGTTTCGGCATCCATAATGGGTGCTCCTTCCGGAGAACCAATTCCAATTGTATTGATAACAATTCCTTCTGCTGCCATTTGCCCTGCAGTTTGCACAGCAGTTTCATCATGGTCTTCTCCATCGCTTATTAACAAAACAGATTTATATTTTTTTTCTTTAGTATTAAAAGAAGCGTAACACATTTTTAATGCATCGCCAATAACCGTACCCTGTGTGGGCACCGATTCGGTACTGGCAGAAGATAAATACATTTTAGCGGCAGAATGATCGCCGGTAAGCGGCATTTGCAAATAGGCTTTGCCTGCAAAAATCACAATGCCAATGCGGTCGTTTCCAAGTTTATCTATCAGGCGGCTCAGCAGTTGCTTGGCCCTGTCTAACCGGGTAGGTTTTATATCCTGTGCCAGCATGCTTTTGCTCACATCTATGGCTATCATTACATCTATACCGCTGCGGTTTATTTTTTCACTTCCCTTAGGCAATCTAAGATTAGCAAGAGCCAATACCAGCAATGCCATAGCAAAAGAAGCCAATAAAAATTTAATAAAAAATCCTTTATAATTATAGCGGCCCATTAACTGATTTACCAGTTCGGGATCTCCAATTTTTTTAATGGTTCTTTTCTTTTTGCGGCGTGCATACAGGTACATGAACAAGATAACAGGAACGAGTACCAGTAAAATTAGAAAAAATATATATTGAAATTGTGGCATAGGCTGAACACTAAAATAAACATTAAAGCAGCATCTACTGTTAATAAAACAATAAGATGTTTACTTTTTTCCCTGTAAAAAACCGAGCTCCTTTAAAATATCTTTGGTAATATTCAATCTTACTGATTTCATATCTATATCCGGGTCCGGCGATTTTACGAGTGTAACAAAGAAATAAACGTGCCGGTTTTCTTCAATCCAGCCAGCCAGCCAGCCAATGTTGTTATTTTGTTCATCAAAACCCCAACCCGTTTTATAACTTAATTTATACAAAGTATTATCTTCCTGCAGCATAATATCCCTTACATTCTGTTGCACCGATTTTCTAAAAGGCAATTGGTCAAAATATAATTTTTTTAAAAAACCCAGTTGTTCATCGGGAGAAATTTTTAATTGATTATTGAGCCAGAAAGAGTCTATTGGCCCCTGCAGATTTTTATTTCCATAAGCCAGGGTATCTATCCAATGCTGCATGGTATCTTTCCCTATGCGCCTGGCCACTTCCTGAAAATAGGGAACAGCACTCACTTTAAATGCTTCTCTAAGATTGAGGTCTTTATTCCAGTCATTATTTTTTCTTTTAATACCATCCCATTTTATTATCATGCTGTCGTTGGTGATAACGCCTGTTTGCAGGCCTATTAAAGCATTTGCAATTTTAAAGGTAGAGGCAGGTGTAAGCCGCATGGTATCCAGTGCCATATTATACACAGTAATATTACCATCAGCATTGTTGAGCATGGTAAAACATCCATCTGCATTTTTAGCATCAAAATATATTTTTAATTTATTATCAATCTTTGCCTTGTTTACAGAGCAGGAAAAAAGAAACAATAAGCAACAGGCAAATGCTGCAACAGGAAAATGTTTAGCAGTAAAATAATTTCTCATAATGATGTGTTTAAAGTCTCATCAGGGTTTGGAGTTGATATGCTGAGCCGTAGCATGCAGTGATTCATAAAAACTTTTTCCAAATTTTCTTATCAATGGTTCTTTAAGAAACTGGTAAACGGGCACTTTTAATTTTTTTCCCAATGCACAGGCTGCTTTGCAATGATCTTCTCTTGGCTCGTAATTGGCAAACTCGGTTACACCATCTTTGCTTTTTTTTGCAATCACAGGAAAGAGGTGACAACTGATTGATTTTTCCATTTTACCTTTCCATCCAGGAATGCCTGCTCAATGCCACATTTTACAATGCCATTTTCTGCTTTAATGCCATACACACAAATAGCTCCGTTTATGGTGGGAGTAACCCACCCAAATTCTGCATCATAAACATAGCGGCCCTGGCGGTTTATTTGTTCCCTGCTTTCTTTGCCAAGATAGGGCAACACTTCATTAAAAACTTCATCTATCTTTTTTAATTCCTTTTTCTCCAAGGGTGCACCCGCATCGCCATCTACACAGCAGGCACCCTTACATGCATTGAGATCGCACACAAATACTTCCTTTACCAGCTCATCGCTTACCAATACATTGTCTATTGCTATCATTGGGCAAAAATACGATTTACAACAAGAGTATAAACGCTAAAAATTACAAGTTGTTTAATTGTTCTTCCACCGAAAAGTATTGATAAGATGTTCAATATCTGCCTGCAGAAAATCCTGCACTGGTTTTAACGAATCTGCATTGGGAGTGGTATCAAAATAAAGTGCTCCTCTAATAAAATTGCTGCTGGTATCGCTCATAAAAAATTGCTTTGCCGTGGCAGCATTTCCACCTACC
>JAYVGA010000602.1:0-8659 GCA_043772635.1 Chitinophagaceae bacterium | reverse complement strand
ACCGGACATTTTTCTGCTTACATGCCCATCGCTATTTCTCAAATAGAGCGTATAGAAATACTCAGAGGTCCCGCTGCAGCAGTGTATGGTTCAGAAGCGGTAGGCGGTGTTATAAATATTATCAGCAAAACATTTGCTTCTTTTAAAAAAGAAAAAACTACCACAGGTAATGCAGCAGTGGCTGTAGGAGAATATGATTATTTTTCGGCCAGCGCAGGTTTTCATCAAACCACAAATAAAATAAATTATTCTGCAGCAGCACAAACTACCAACGCAAAAGGACAGTTGCTCAGAGGAAATAACCGTGGCTATTTTTACAATAATATTTTTTCTGCCAATGCAGGTGTTGAACTTAATAATAACTGGAGACTATTATTGCACAGCAGTTACGACAGCCGTGATTTTGCAGCACAAAATTTTTATACCAGTTTTATAAGCGATACGGCTGTAGAAAAAGTAAATACCTGGTGGAACCATATCAAACTAAAACACAATACGGCCACATCAACAGATGAAATTGACTTGGCCTATAAAAAAACATCCGATCATTATGTGTACAATCCACTGGCTATTGCCAATGATAACAAATCAGGTCTTATCACGATGCAATATGTGCATACTAAAATAATATCGCAGCAATTATTTTATAATGCAGGTGTAATGGCAGAGCAAAAAAGCATTCGCTCCAACGATCGGGGAAATCATAATAATACCCATGTTGCAGGCTTTGGTTCTTTAATTTATAAAATAAAAAATTTGTCCCTCAACCCGGGGTTAAGAATTGTGTATGATGAAAATTACGGAACGGCAATTTTGCCACAGGCCAACTTTTCTTACCGTATAAAAAAACTTGCACTAAAAGCAAATGCCGGCAGAGCCATACGCAGCGCCGATTTTACAGAACGGTATAACAACTACAATAAAACCATTGTTAAAAGCGGAAGTATAGGCAACCCCAATTTGCAAACAGAAAACTCCTGGAGTTACGAAACGGGTGCCGATCTTCTTTTAAATAAATTTAAATTTTCGGCAGCCTGGTTTTACCGCAGCCAGCATGATGTGATAGACTGGGTAACTGTTGCCTATGCGGATATGCCACGCAAAACAAACCTGGTATCTACGGGTATTTATGCCCTGGCTAAAAACATTAAAAAAGTAAAAACTTCCGGCCTGGAAATAGAAATAAATTACAGCCAGCATTTTAATGCAAACCACCAGCTTTATGTAAATGCCTCGGCCACCTTCCTTCATTCCTCCAGCTCCGATTCTGTTCCATCTTTTTATATTATTTCTCATGCAAAAACTTTATTGCAGCAAACCCTGCAGTATTCTTATAAAAACTGGGGCCTGGGTATTACCAGTATTTATAAAGAAAGAAAGCCACAACAGGCTGCCGGTATAAAAGCAGTAATCAGTAAAAATTACTGGCTGGTAAATGCCAAATTAGATTACCGGTATAAAATGATCACTGCCTTTGTATCGGTAAATAATATTGGCAATATTAAATACAGCGATCTGCTGGGCAGCAAAATGCCAGAAAGCTGGAGTACAGCAGGGCTGTCTGTTTCATTTTAATTTATGAGAGTGTTGATAAATTTTTATTTGGGCTTTGTGAGTAAACCTGCACCCACTTATTTTAACTTTAGTAGAAATTTGATTAACATATTTTATCAACCTTATTATTTTTAATATCAAGTATAAGTATGTATAAAACCTTTTTTAAAAAATGAGGTAATAAGATTGTGTGGTAGTATTTAAAATATTTGTACTAGAGTTTATTTCCAAATTGTGCAAGAACCCAACAGGCAGAGATTTAAAATGGTTAGAAATTATTTTTGTTGGTATAAATAAACTCCGAAAATATAAAAGTATTCGCCTGGCTCCAGAGGAGCCTCCTGTTTATAGCATCAAAATCATTAAGGGTATCCGGCTCCGGCGGAGCCACCTTGGTTAGAAGCTACCAAAATATAGAGGGTCAGGGCTGTATCAGAATCATTGATTACTATAAAAAATAAATTGGTTTATATGATTGACTGTGGCAGCAACTGACATCAGCGTTTAACGCATTAACAATTTAAGATGCATTCAAAAAGCCCAACATCCCTTCTCCCAATAATAAAAACGTAAATTGCAAACCAAATAAATATTTTATGATTGCTATATTAAAAGAACTGGGCATTAACGCCGGCAACCCCGGCGTATCTACAGGCTTAACCTGGATAAAATCTAAAGGAGAAAAAATTACTTCCTCATCTCCTGTGGATGGAAACATAATTGCATCTGTAAACGGTGCCGGTAAAGACAGCTACGAAGCCGTAGTACAAAAAGCACAGCAGGCCTTTGCAGAATGGCGCCTGTGGCCTGCACCCAAACGTGGCGAAGTAGTAAGACAGGTAGGCAACGAGTTAAGAAAATATAAAACATCGCTGGGCAAACTGGTGAGTTATGAAATGGGCAAAAGCCTGCAGGAAGGTATGGGCGAAGTGCAGGAAATGATAGACATCTGCGATTTTGCTGTAGGCCTCAGCCGCCAGTTGCACGGGCTTACCATGCATAGCGAAAGACCGGGCCACCGCATGTACGAGCAGTATCACCCATTGGGTATTGTGGGCGTAATTTCTGCCTTTAATTTTCCGGTAGCCGTGTGGAGCTGGAACAGTATGCTGGCATGGGTTTGCGGTGATGTGTGCATCTGGAAGCCCAGCGAAAAAACACCGTTGTGCGGCATAGCTTGCCAAAAAATAATTCAAAAGGTATTTAAAGAAAACAAAGTACCCGAAGGTGTAAGCAACCTCATTGTGGGTGGCAGAGATACCGGCGAATGGATGAGTAATGATACAAGGATTGCCCTGCTTTCTGCCACGGGCAGCACACGTATGGGTAAGGCCGTAGGCGCTGCAGTAGCACAGCGTATGGGAAAAAGTTTGCTGGAACTGGGTGGTAATAATGCCATCATCATAAGCAAAGACGCCGATTTAAATATGGCCCTTATTGCTGCAGTATTTGGAGCCGTGGGCACAGCCGGCCAGCGCTGCACCAGCACCCGCAGGCTCATCATTCATGATAAAATTTACAATAGGGTAAAAGAGCTTTTGGTTAATGCATACAGCCAGTTAAAAATTGGTAATCCATTGCTTGAAAAAAATCATGTAGGGCCGCTTATAGATTCCGGCGCCGTAAACATGTACCTGCAGGCCATAGAAAAATGCAAAGCACAGGGCGGCAATTTTATTGTAGAAGGTAGGGTATTAAAAGGTAAAGGATATGAAAGTGGCTGTTATGTAAAGCCATGCATTGCCGAAGCAAAAAACAGTTTTGAAATTGTGCAGCACGAAACCTTTGCACCCATTCTTTATATCATGAAATATAAAACAATGGAAGAAGCCATTGCCATGCAAAATGGCGTACCACAGGGGCTTTCTTCTTCTATCATTACCAATAACCTGCGGGAAGCCGAAAACTTTTTATCTCATGCCGGCAGCGACTGTGGCATAGCCAACGTAAACATAGGCACATCGGGAGCCGAAATTGGTGGCGCATTTGGCGGAGAAAAAGAAACAGGCGGTGGCAGGGAAAGTGGCAGCGATGCCTGGAAGGTTTACATGCGCAGGCAAACAAATACCATTAATTACAGCGATAAATTAACACTGGCACAGGGTATAAAATTTGACCTGTAAAATTTAGCCAATTAATTATTAATGGTAAGCGCCTTTTATTAAAACTGCCTATTTTCGTATCAAACAAAAATAAATATTAAGCATGATGATTAAATATTTTAAACTACTGGTAGCCGCTTTGCTGGTTACCGGTGCAGTGGCAGCCCAGGGAAATACTGCAAAAATAAAAGAAGCCGTACCCAAAAACTGGCACCTGCTGGATGAAACCAAAAACGGATACCCGGGTATAAGCCTTGATAAGGCCTACGCTTATGTACAATCAAAAAATTTAAAAAGCAAAAAAATTATCGTAGCCGTTATAGACAGTGGTATAGATACCCTGCACGAAGATTTAAAAAGCGTTTTGTGGAGAAACCCCAAAGAGATACCGGGTAATAATATAGACGATGATAAAAACGGTTATATAGATGACATTTACGGATGGAATTTTATTGGTGGCAAAGATGGCCGTAATGTAAAAACAGACAGTTATGAAGGTGCCCGGGTATATCATTCTTTAAAAGAAAAATGGGAAGGAAAAGAACCAGACCAAAGCAAATTAACCGATGCAGAAAAAGCAGAGTACAAGATGTTTTTGGTGGCCAAAGAAAAAACGGTGGGGGATGTAAACCCACAGGAAGCTGCTTACTTGAAACAACTGTATCCCAAACTTGCTAAAGCAGATTCTATGCTGAGAAAAGAGCTGGGCAAAGAAGAATATAATGGCAATGATATAAAAGATTTTGCAGCACAAAGTGCCGAGGCAAAAATGGTAAAATCATTTATACTCAATATTTCCAAAGCAAACGACAGCTACGAAATTACCAACCAGCAATTACTGGATGAACTGGGTGGAGAAATGCGAAAATCTGAAGCAGTAACTACTGCCCCACCCGCTTACCGCAAAGATATTGTGGGTGATGATGAAACAGATATTAACGATCGTTTTTATGGCAATGCTGATGTAATGGCCAATACGCCTTTTCATGGTACGCATTGCAGCGGCATTATTGCCGCCATACGTAACAACGATAAAGGAATGGACGGTGTAGCCAGCAATGTAAATATTATGATGGTGCGTGCCGTACCCGATGGAGATGAGCACGATAAAGATATTGCACTGGCTATAAGGTATGCCGTAGATAATGGAGCGAAAATTATAAGTATGAGTTTTGGTAAAGATTTTTCTCCGCAAAAAAAATGGGTAGATGATGCCTACCGCTATGCAGACAGTAAAGGGGTATTGCTGGTGCAGGCTTCAGGCAATGCTCATAAAGATGTAGATACAGAAAGCAGTTTTCCTAACCCTGTATTTGCAGATGGTAAAGGCATTGCTACCAATGTAATAAATGTTGGTGCCAGTGGCAATGAGCAAAATGGTGGCCTCACCGCATCCTTTAGCAATTATGGAAAAAAGAATGTAGATATTTTTGCGCCTGGTGTGGGCATATACTCTACCATACCCGGTGGCAACACTTATGGTAATGCAAGCGGCACCAGTATGGCTTGCCCGCTGGTGGCAGGAGTAGCAGCATTTATTATGCAGTACTACCCAAACCTTAGCCCGCAGCAGGTAAAACAGGCTATTGAAAAAACAGCAAAGGCACCAAAAGAAAAAGTAAAAAAGCCAGGTACAGATGAAACAGTGGCAATGAGCGAACTGGCTAAAACCGGCGGAATCATTAATGCCTACGAAGCCATTAAATACGCAGGCACTATAAAAACGCCTGCAAAAAAACAACCGCTTCCTAAAACAACTATTAAAAAAAATAAAGTAGGATAATAAATTAGAGATTTAGAGGTGTAGAGTTTATAGGTTTAGAGGTTAGAAATTTAGAATTAAAATTAGTAGCCGCTAATAAAAATTACCATTAATATAAATAAGCCGTTTCTTTTTGGGGAACGGCTTATTTTTGTTTAAAACTTTTTTTATGCCAAAACCAAATGAAGGAACTTTTCCTGTTTATTTTTCTAACTACATTAATAAAGTACCAGAAGAAAACGTAGCAGATGCCTTTGCAAAACAGCATGCCGTAGTACAGGATTTTTTTAAAACGATTCCTGCAGATAAGGAAGATTTTGCCTATGCACCCGGCAAATGGACATTAAAAGAAATGCTGCAGCACATTGTAGATACCGAAAGAATTTTTGCCTACCGGGCACTCTGTGTTGCACGTAAAGAAACACAAAGCCTGCCCGGCTTTGATGAAAACGAATACGCAAAGAATAGCTATGGCAATAGACGAAACTGGCAAAGCCTTATACAAGAATTGATAGCAGTAAGACAAACAACAGAAATTTTATTTAATAGTTTTTCTGAAGAAACATTACATCAATCAGGGTTATCCAACAACAACCCGGTTACCGTAAATGCCCTTGGCTTTATTACAGTGGGGCATATTTACCACCATATTGATATAATTAAGGAAAGATATCTGGGTTGATTTTTTTGCAGAAGTTGTATTAATCTGTGCGAACAAGATAGCACTGTGAATAAAAAATATTTATTGTGCTATTTTACTTTGCTATTTCTGCTTTTACATTTTTAAAGTTGAAGCCTGTTCTGTGTAAGTCAATTTATAAAAATTGTGTCAACCTTTATAAGTTTAGCCTTTCAATGTTTTTTTATATAGAACCTGCAGTAGTAAAAATTCCAAACAGGTCTTTTGGACGTTTACTGAAATTATCGTTAAATAAAAAGGCTGTAAGAAAAACAAACCCAATAAATACAAGAATAATCAGCAGCTGAACAGCAGATGTTTTTTGAATATCCTGTTTTGATTTTACATCACAAACTTCGCCGGGGCAGTATTGAGCTTTTTCTTTATAAAAGATTGAATAAAATTTGCAGCCCAAACAAATCCCAAATGCAGATTCGAAGAAGAGGAATACCAGGCAGATCAGACAGATGATACCCGATATGGGGCTATAAGAATTTACTACTACCATTAAAATGAACATGGCTGCAGATAGGGCTACACCAATTATCCAGGCAAACTTTTTTTGCTGAGCCCCTACATATTCGGGCACCTGGCTCCTCACAATCAAACGCCCTATTATTAATGAAGGAGAATATTTAGGGTTAACAAATACACGTATAATGAAATCAGTAAAAAAAAACGTTATCACATATTTTATGGGTAAAAAATTGTTTTTAAATATGATGAGCATTAATGAGATAAACGTGGCTAAAAACAGGATGCCTGCAGATGCTCTTATTTCTCTTTCATTTAAAACAGGAATGTTATACCCTTCCACATCTTCTCCGAATTTTATTAATTTTTTCATTTTTTTTATTATTAATACGATCGATAAGAATCTTTTATTTCTTCATCCAGGTTTCTACAATATATTTTCCAATGTCCTTACCCATCTGTAGTCCTGTTTCATTATCTGTTTTAAAATGAATGCCGGCATAAAATCTTGAATCGGCACAGTCCTGAGCCAGTTGTTGAAAATGTTTTGTATCTGCAGGAAAAAAATATTCCATTACCATACTCGTAGCTCCTGCACCTAAGGCATGGCCCGACGGATAACCGGGAAATGGTGGCGTTGCTATCAGCGGCTTATAAGTGCTGTCGTATTGCGATGGCCTTATTCCCCAATAAGTATATTTGGCATCAAAGATGGCAATGGCTGCATCATGATAAGCGCAATGCAATACGGTGTATATACGGGCAACGGCCGGCGCATCATCCATCATGCGGTATTCAAACATTTTCTTTGCAGCCTCATTGGACCAAAAATCAAATCCTCCATTGTTGGCCCAGTAAAAAGCCAGGGAACGTGATTTAAAAGTTTGTTTAAATTCTTTTAACGCTTTCATCTCCATTTCAAAATCTGGCGGGGCTGCAGGTCTGAACTGATCTGGCGAACGCAATACAATGGGTGTAAATGTGGCAAGTGTAATTCCCATCGGGTAATCACCTGTCCACTTTTTTGGATCTTTATTTATTTTACCATCCCAAACTTTTGCAGATCCATCCAGCTTTGCTTTTTCTATAATTTGTTTTGCCACCTGCTCACCCAATTTCCACCCTGCATCTGCATCACTTTTAAATTGTACGCCTGCATCAATACGTGATTGCGAAGCAGCATGGGCCATTTGCAAAATAGAATCTGCTTTTTCAGGAAAAAAATACGCCAGCATAGTTGCCGCCGCAGCAGCCGTTACTGTATGTTCGCATGGATAGGAATAAGTGAGCGGCGCATTGATAACAGGTTTTAATGATGCATCAAAATCACTGGGACGTTTTCTTTTATATTTTACTTTTTCTTTCCAGGCTAAAATAGTGGCATCATAAATAGCCAGGTTAATCCATGCAGTTGGAATGCGAAGCATTACTTCAGGTTTTTGATCAATCAATTCTGGTGCAATCTGGTTCCAGCGGTAAGAAGGTGCACCGGCATCCCAGTATTTTATGACTGCTAATTTTTTTTCATCTACTTTTTTCATTTGCATTTTTATCAATTGCAGTTCCGCTTTTGTTTCAGCAGCACGAGGCGGAGCAGCAATGGTTATTTGTTGTGGGTTATCCAGCAACCAGGTTTTCCAGTTGGCGGCTTCATAATTTTGTGCCGAAGTAATTATTGCAGTAAGCATGATACTAAGTGAAAGAATAATCTGTTTCATAATAGTGGTTTTGTTTTAGTAGTTATTTTAAACTGATATTGCAGGTATTCTAATACAAGAATATTTAATTAATGTAAACAGATAAAGCCCGGGTCTACAAACAGCGGATTATGGTAAACGAATAACTCTGCCATGTCAATCGCAGAAATAGCAAGGATAAACAAGAAGTACTTCTATACCGGAACAGCACAATTATGATTTTTAATTGACTGCTTCCTGTTATTGGTTTACTGTAAAGTAAATTCTATAGACCTTAAGTTGTAAGTGGAAAGTATTACCGACTTTTAACCAATAAATACCAGGTATGAATTTAAGAATTGACAAAGTAAAGGTTAAGTTTTATGTGCAGCTTGCGGTTGTGTTTTTTATA
>JAYVGA010000601.1:0-4501 GCA_043772635.1 Chitinophagaceae bacterium | reverse complement strand
TCCGAATATTTTTCTATCGGCAATAATATAGATAAACCCGATAATGCATTTCGTGGAATTTTTGGCCAGGGGCTGTGGATTATTATTGGATCTATTGTGGCATTTCTAATTGGCCAGGTACTGGATGTGCTGGTTTTTCACCGTATAAAAAAAATAACCGGCGAAAAAAATATATGGCTCAGGTCCACAGGTTCTACACTGGTATCGCAACTCATAGATAGTTTTGTAGTGTTATTTATTGCTTTTTATATTGGTAAAAGAATACAAACAGGGCAGGGCGACCCATGGAGTTTGAGCCAGGTGCTTACTACAGCTACAGGAAATTATATTTATAAGTTTATTGTGGCACTATTAATGACACCTGTAATATATGGCATTCATAATTTTATAGAACGGTACCTGGGGCACAGCACGGCTTCGCAACTAAAAAAGGCAGCTATGGGAGAAGAAAATGAATAAGTATTAAAAACTTTGAAAAGGTTGTCAACCTTTTGCTTGATGTACCGTTTGAAAGTATTTTTTTAAGGTTGACAACCCTTTCGTAAACCCTTTGGTAAATAAAATTGTATTCTTTGTTATATTGCATAAAACCCACAGGAAAAATCAAATGTTTAAAATATGTAAAACATTTACTGTTGTAATTTTCTGCCTTTTTTTAAATGGCCTCCGTGTACATGCACAGGAGCCAACTTCAGGTGCCGACAGTTTTTTTCTTACCACAAAAAAAGGGATACTCGGCAGGATAGGGCGCAGCATTTCTGTAAATGGTGAATATGTAGAACCTGCAAAAACGGTATATCCTTACAAAAAATATCATGGCAAAATTATACGGAGTATTACCATAGTGCCCGTAGGGTTTAATAATAATATAAATGATACTACGCCCATAAGAAAAAACCTGGCAATAAGAATAGCCAACGCTCTTCACCTAAATACTTTTAAAACAGTAATAAAGAAAAATCTTTTTTTTAAAGAAGGCCAGCCTTTTTATCCTTTGGTGGTGGCAGATAACGAACGTTTTTTAAGAGAGCAGGAATTTTTAAGAGATGCACTTATACAGGTATCGCTTTCTCCTTATTCTAAAGATTCGGTAGATGTAATTGTACTTACCAAAGATGTATTTAGTATTGGAGGCAGTGGCAGTGTGAGCAGTTTAAAAAGGGTAAAAGCAGAACTGAGCGAAGAAAATTTTGGCGGCTCAGGAAACCGCTTTGCATTTTTTGGGTTGTACGATAAAGACCGTAAGCCCTCCCAGGGATTTGGTGCAGAGTATTTGCTGCGAAATATAAAAGGCAGTTTTATAAACTGGGCCAACGGCTTTAGAACATTTGCACCAGCGTTTAGCAGCGGTAGGCTGGAAGAAATAAATATTTATTCGCAGCTGGAAAAGCCCATGGCCAGCCGGTACACAGCTATTACAGGTGCGGCAGAAATATCCCTGCACTCTACCATTAATGGATACGTTGCAGATTCTGTTTACAGCAACGATTTCCGGTATCGTTTTGTAAATACGGATTTGTGGGCCGGCTATAATTTTGGCCACAGCAGTGGCAGAAAAAAAGATTCTGAAAACCGCCTGCGGCATTTTGCAGCACTGCGTGCATTCTATAATATTTTTTCTAAAGTGCCGCAAAAATATGTAAGCAATTATAATTACCAGTATGCCGATATTAATGGCGTGCTTGTGAGCTACAGCCTTTACCGTCAAAATTTTTACCGCACCAATTTTATTTATGGCTTTGGCCGTAGCGAAGATATACCCGACGGTTTGAATGCTACCCTTATTGGTGGCTATACCAATAAGCAAGGCGTAAAGCGGGCTTATTACGGGGTAGAAATGGATGCCAGTAAGTTTACAAAAAAAGAAGGATTGTTTTCTTATAACGTAAAACTGGGAGGCTATTTACGGGAAAAAAAACTGCAGGATGTAGCTATTTTGCTGGGCTTTAACCACATTACCAAACTGGTAAAACTTAACCCGTATTGGTACAACAGAAGTTACCTGGGTTTATCCTATACCCGCCAGGTAGAAACTGTTTTAAATGAACCGTTGTTCCTGGAGTCGGAGTTTGGATTGCCTTTTTTTAGAAACAGATCTATACAGGGGGAAATGCGTACCACTTTTAAAGCAGAATCGGTATTTTATAATTTAAAAAAATTATTAGGATTTAGGTTAGCACCATTTGTGTTTAGCAATCTTACATTAATTCAGCCACTGCATGAGCCACTAAAAAAAACAAACGGATATCCTGCGCTTGGTGCAGGCATACGCACCCGGAACGAAAACCTTGTTTTTGGAACGATGGAAGTAAGGGGCTATATTTTTCCGAGAGTTACCGACGGCATGCAAAACTGGAAGCTGGAACTAAGCACAAAACTGCGCTTTAAATATAACAGTAGCTTTATACGCCGGCCCGATTTTATAAGGGCAAATTAAAAGAAGGTGGTTGGCAGCGGTAAGAAGTCAATAGTCAGCAGTAGGGAGTCAGTAGTAAGTAGTGGGTAGTGGGTAGTTAGTAGTCTATGTGTAAAGTTCGTTTATTGCTCTGCCGTTTTAAATTTTTAAAACCTGCAAACGGTGTGTAACCACAGTACAATAATCAGCTAAAAAAATATCCGTCGGGGGTGGCTGAACCACAATAAAGTGTGCAAAGAATAATTAGAGTTTGATTTTATTTTAATTTAAATCGTGGCTTATTAATGCATTAACGGGTGAGCCATGCTATCATACATTTTTACCCGTTATTTAATATTGTCATTCGCCAATGGGCATTCGTCATTTACCTATTTACATAATGACTATTGACGAAGGGAAGACTCACCTATAACTAAAAGCTACAATGCATGTACACCCGTGATCAGGCATCAAAAATAAAACAACAGTTCTGGACAAGTTTTGGAAAATATATGGCGCCGGTATTATCTGCCGAAGGCGAAAAAATAAACTGGATAAATTATAAAACCGGTATCCGCCATTTAAATTTTAAGATGGATGCTACCAAAGAAGAGGCTTATATTAGTATTGAAATTGTACACAAAGTACCGGCATATGCTCAAAAATTATTTGATCAGTTTGTATTGTTGAAATCTTTTTTAGCGCTTAACCCATCGTATAACTGGCAATGGGAGCCAGCTGGCCAAAATGGAAATCCACCAACTATTAGCAGGATAATAACAAAGCTGCAACCCTGCAATATTTTTAATGAGAAAGACTGGCCCGCTATCATTTCTTTTCTTAAACCAGGCATTATATGGCTGGATAAATTTTGGTGCACTCATAAAATAATTTTTGAAATGATTGCTTAGGTTTTTACTACTTTTATTTTTCTATCCGCTTCGATCTTCGCATCACCCTCTCTAGTTATGGATAGGGAAGGGGTGAGGTTATTAGTGATGAACTTCTGTCAAAAAAATTGTTCATTTAAAAAACTTAATTATGAAATTTATTAAACCATGGTGCTTTTATGCAATCGTTTTATTATGCGCTGCTGCTGCCTGCAATAACAATACTGCAAAAAATGAATCACCAAAAGAACCAGATGCCATGAAAATTAAAGAAGAAAATGTAGCCTATACTTTAGGCAGCTTAACCATGAACGGCTTTGTAGCATATGACGAAGCAACCAATAAAAAGCGGCCTGTAGTTCTTGTTGTGCATGAGTGGTGGGGCTTAAATGATTATACTAAATCCCGTGCAAAACAACTTGCCGAACTGGGATATCTTGCCATGGCAGTAGATATGTATGGCAACGGCCAGCAGGCAGATAACCCGGATATGGCAGGCAAACTGGCTACGCCGTTTTATAAGCAACCCGCCATGGCCAAAGCAAGATTTGATGCTGCCCTGGCAAAAATAAAGACAATGCCCCAGGCAGATACTACACAAATAGCCGCTATTGGTTATTGTTTTGGTGGTGCACAGGTTTTAAATATGGCACGTATGGGTACTGCTTTAAAAGGAGTGGTTAGTTTTCATGGCAGCCTGGCTGGTGTACCTGCAGATAAAAACCTTTTAAAAGCAAACGTGCTGGTGTGCCATGGAGAAGCCGATTCTTTTGTACCTGCAGCAGAGGTGGCACATTTTAAAAAACAAATGGATTCTATAGGAGCTTCTTATACGTTTAAAAGTTATGCAGGTGCTACACATGCCTTTACCAATCCGGGGGCAACCGCTGTGGGTAAAAAGTTTTCTATGCCGATAGAATATAATGCTGCTGCAGATACCGCTTCATGGAACGATATGAAAGTGTTTTTTGGCCAGGTATTTAAATAATTTATCCGCAGGGGTATCTTTATGAGGAGTTGCCTGCAGCAAGGCATGCGGTAATTAAAAGTTTTGGTAATCCCCTCAGGTATGCCCATAAAAAATGTCCCTGGTAAAGGGACATTTTAAAAATTTCCGGAGCTCGAAAATTAATTTTTTCAACCTGTGGTTTTAGATTCTTTTTTTTTACACATTATTATTGGTAATGTGTGGTTTTCAGGTGTGGATTGAATTTCT
>JAYVGA010000600.1:0-17978 GCA_043772635.1 Chitinophagaceae bacterium | reverse complement strand
CAAAACTAAACAACTTATATTTGCGTTCTGTATGACAAATTTTGCCCACGACAGTATTGTTCCCGATAAAACCTCGGCCCAGCCTAAGAAAGAGCAGGTAGCCTGCATGTTTGATGATATTGCTCCCCGCTACGATTTTCTCAACCGTTTTTTAAGCGGAGGTTTAGATATACGCTGGCGTAAAAAAGCCTTAGGTTATTTAAAAGATCTTCAGCCAAAAAAAATATTAGATGTAGCCACCGGCACAGCCGATGTAGCCATTATGGCATCGGGTTTGCTAAAGCCAACTTCAATAACCGGAATTGATATAAGTGAAGGGATGCTGGATATTGGAAGAAAGAAAATAAACAAACTGGGTTTGCAAAATACTATCGAACTGTTAAAGGGCGATAGCGAAACAATAAATTTTAATGACCATACGTTTGACGCTGTAACCGTGGCTTTTGGTGTACGCAATTTTCAAAACCTTGAAAAAGGAATGTCGGAAATTTTAAGGGTACTAAAGCCGGGCGGAAAACTGGTGGTTCTGGAATTTAGTAAGCCCAAAATTCTTTTGGTAAAATCCTTTTATAACTTATACATGAAAACGGTAACCCCCAATATGGGCAAATTGTTTTCTAAAAACCGGGGTGCTTACGAGTACCTGGATGAGTCTATCAGGAAATTTCCGGAAGGACAGGAATTTGTAAACATCCTGGACAAACTGGGATACATTAACACACATTACAAACCATTGAGCTTAGGCATATGCAGTATTTATTGCGCAGAAAAATAACAGTAACCATTATAGCTTTGGTATTAGCACCCACGGTTGCGTTTACGCAATACCGTGAATATATAAACCAACCCGACCATGATGAAAAAAGTTTTCATTTTGGTATTAACGTAGGTGCAAACCGCTCTCATTACAGTTTTACACATCATCCCCGTTTTTTACAGTTTGATACCGTAATGGTGGTAGAAAGTATAAACAGCACAGGAATAAATCTTGCCTGGCTGGTAAACAAAAGAATAAGCAACCATTTTGATCTGCGCACTTATCCTCTTAATTTAACTTTTACAGAAAAAGCTTTTCAGTATGCGCTAAAGTATCCGGATAAGCCGGCCGGAGAAGATACCCTTAGCACAAGAAAAATTCAGGGCATTACACTTGCACTCCCCCTGCAGATAAAATTTAGCAGTGATCGTATTAATAACTTTAAAGTGTATATGATGGCAGGTGGAAAAATTGAATATGATATGGCTGCCAATAAAGGAGCTAAAAATGCGGAAAGCCTGATGAAGCTTAAAAAATTTGATTATGGTGTAGAACTGGGTTTAGGATTTCATTTGTACTTTCCCATATTTGTACTTACGCCAGAGCTTAAGCTGGGCTGGGGTTTAAACAATGTGCACGTAAGAGATGAGAACCTTAAATACTCTAATGTAATAGATAAGATAAATGCAAGAACCATTTCTTTTTCTTTAACCGTTGAATAAAAAATAAGTTTCATGAGTGCAAAAAAATTCTTTACTTATTTCTCATTCTCTGTAAGTAACCTGCATTATTTAACTTTCTGCAATCTCTGCCTCTCTGCGTGCCAATCCTCCTCTGCATCCTAAAAATCATAACTCCTTTTAAACATATTTAACCTCACCCCTGCTGTAACCAAAGTGGTATTACTCTTGCCCGAAAAACCCGCAATTTCATAATTCCTGTGCAGCAGCGATATATCAAATAATAAATTTTCCCGCAGCTCATACGATACCTGTAAGAAACCATTAAAGCAGGTAGCTTTTCTTCCTCCAGCTACTTTAAAACCATCGTTAGCTGTACGGGTTTTGTAATCTCTGAAAATATTTCCGCCAAAATTTTTTCCGCTGCTGTCAAGCCCCTGTTTGTAAAAAATAGTTCTGCCATACACACGCCATTTAGGAGCAGGCTGATAATCTGCAATAGCAATAAACTCCTGGAAGTTTGCGCCCAGCGGGTGTGCCAGCGGCTGATTGTAATGGGTAAAGTTTGCAATAGTATCGTTATGAGAATAGGTAAAAGGGCGTACCCGGTTGGTTTCAAACTGAAGGTCAAGATTTTTTGCACCAAAGGCATCCAGGTATTTTACACCTGCCTGTATACCAAATTTATTTACCCAGCTTGTAGGATTATTCTTTACCTCTTTTAAAATAAATTCATCCAGCAAAAACTGGCCATAAAACTGCAGGCGGTGTGCCACGTTTGCTTTAAAATCAAAACCTGCCAGTGCATTATCCGGGCTTCCGATAGTACCTTCTATATGCCTGTAAAAAATAATAGGATTCAGGTATTGAAAATCAAACCGGTTTTGCCTGCCAAATACCACGCCTTCAAACAAACCAATATTAAGCCAGCGGGTTACATTCATACTAAGGTGATGCATGGCTGCATATTTACGGGGCAGCAAAGAATCGCCGTTCTTTTTAAACTGCGGCATCAGCTCCATAAAAATATTCTGGTAATTAAGTTTCCAGATTTTTGTATTAATTTTTGCAAACAAATAACTGTTGCCCCAATCACTTAAAAACAAACTGCGGTAACCATTGCCAATAAAATTTTTATCGTACCCCAGTTGAAAGTTTATAAATTTTGCAGCACTAAAAGTAAGGTACCCTCTTGCATCAAAATAATCTACGCCCGTATTTTTAAATTTCTTGTAAAAACCTACTCCGGGCACAGCCCTGCTGGCATTAACCTGCTGCTGAAAAAACTGTGGCCCACGCTCCTGGTTATCTGTAATAAAGGAAGAGAAGCCAATTTTTTTTCCAATTAATCCTCTAACGCTTACACCTCTTGTATTTAAAAATATTGCCTGGTCGTAGCCGGGCTCCACGGCCTGGTGTATTTGCAGGATAGGATTTAAAGCCAGGAAAAAATCTTTATTATCTACCTCCAGCATATTGGCCTTGGTTTTATAAAAAGTATTAAAGATGGATTTTTTACTTTTAAAATCTTCTTTATTACCTGTAACCCATTCGCTGTTGTTCATCAAAAGGCTGCGCATGTTGTATTCATCCACATCCGAAAGATTAAGATCCGTCCATTGCCGGTACATATCCACCCCTGTAGAATCTTTATAGCCCATACGTGCACTATCTAAAAACTCTGCCTGCTGTATAATGGCTTTGCGGTTGTAAGGTTTTAATGTAGAAAAATTGAGATCAGTATTGGTCTGCTGTTTTATTTCCAGCCTGTCTATAAAATGATATTGTTTATCCCCCTGGTTTAAATAGGTAGACTGGGCTGCTGCCGTAAGCGGGCAAATAAAAATAAACAGTTTGAAAAAGCTTTTAATAATTTGCATTGAGTTTTGGTTAAATTAAAAATCCTTATATTCAAGATATGCAAAAATACCTTTTAAAGAACATTCAGGTGGTTAATGAAGGAAAAATAAAAACTGCGGATGTTTTTATTAATGGAGAAAGAATTGAAAAGATAGACAGCCACATAAATATTAATGGCGCTGTAGAGGAAATAAACGGAGAAGGAAAATACCTGTTGCCCGGTGCTATAGACGACCAGGTGCATTTTAGAGAGCCGGGCCTTACCCATAAAGCAAATATTTATACAGAGAGCAGGGCTGCCGTGGCTGGCGGCATAACCAGTTTTATGGAAATGCCCAACACTATTCCTAATGCACTTACCCTTAATTTGCTGCAGGACAAATATGAAATAGCCAGGCAAACATCACTGGCCAACTACTCATTTTATATGGGAGTAAGTAATGATAATGCAGATGATGCATTGCGTGTTAATACACTTAAAAATAATATTTGCGGCCTTAAAATTTTTATGGGCAGCAGTACCGGCAATATGCTGGTAGATAACCACAGCACTTTAAACCGCATTTTTAGCGAAAGCGAAATCCTTATAGCCACCCATTGCGAAGATGAGCGGATTATAAAAGCAAATTATGAAGCATTAAAAAAATCGGTCGGGCACTTGCTACCCAAACATCATCCCATCATACGCAACGATGAAGCCTGTTACGAATCATCCCTCATAGCCATACAGTTTGCAAAAAAATACAATAGCCGCCTGCACATACTGCATATCAGCACACAAAAAGAGCTACAGCTCTTTGGCAATATGCTGCCACTAAAAGAAAAAAGAATTACCGCAGAAGTATGTGTGCATCATCTTCATTTTACCGCTGATGATTATGAGCAGCTGGGTTATAAAATAAAATGCAATCCTGCAATAAAAGCAGCTTTTAATAAAGAAGCTTTATGGCAGGCTCTGCTGGATGACCGGCTGGATGTAATTGCTACCGATCATGCACCACACTTACTTAGTGAAAAAGAAGGAGCATATGAAAATGCGCATGCAGGCTTACCTCTTGTGCAGCATGCCCTGCCACTCATGTTATACTACAACAGCATAGGAAAAATTTCTTTAGAAAAAATAGTGGAGAAGATGAGCCATGCGGTAGCCGGTTGTTTCCAGGTAAAAGACAGAGGCTATATAAGAGAAGGATATTTTGCAGATCTTGTTGTAGCCGATTTAAATAAACCACAAACAATTACAGAAGAAAATATTTTGTACAAATGCGGCTGGAGCCCGCTGCAGGGCTTTACTATGCCTGCCGGTATTACTCACACCATCATTAACGGAAATATCGTATATGAAAATGGGCACTTTAATGAATCTTACAAAGGCCAACGATTATTATTTGACCGATCATAAATATTTTAATGGAGATTGATAAAACCACACTTAACGATTTAGCTGTTTTTAACGGCGAAGAAGATTTTACTGTTTTTAGCAAGCTGAACCTTACGCTTACAGCTAACGGTAAAGAACAATTGAAGAAAAACCTGGGTACTCCTTTAACTACAATAGAGGCCATTAATGATGTGCAGCAAACCCTTCAGTTTATTTTAACAAAAGAAAAGGAATGGCCCATGCAGATAAGTAATGGAACCATTATGGTGGTACAGCGTTTTTATGAATATAATTTTGATCCCCTGCCCAGGCATGTGTCTTCTTTTACGGCACAGAGTTATAAATTATTGCATGGTCCCGATTACTCTCTTATAAAATATTCTTTTATACACTGCTTTGATTTTATAAAAGGCATGCTGTTGTTTGTACAAAAATTTTTACAGCCGGATACGCCTGCGCCATTAAAAAAAATACTGGAAATGGCTGCAAAAACATTACATGCCGAGCCCTTAAAAATAGCAGAACGGTACCATACGTCTGCCGGTCTTGCAATACCAGAGCAACTGCAGATGGCGCAGTTTCTGCGGTATCAATACAAACAAAACATGCTTACCTTAATAGCCATACATGCACAATTGGATGCATGGTATGGTATGGCTGTTACAGTAAAAAAATACCAGTTAATTTTTCCGGAGTTTATACAAAGTATGCAACCCCTGCTGCAGGTAAAAGGGCTTTATCATATTCTGCTGCCAAAACCTATACCTTATGATGTGCAAATGACACCGGAAAGCAATTTTTTATTTTTAACGGGTGCAAATATGGCCGGCAAAAGTACTTTTATAAAAGCCGCAGGCACTGCGGTTTTTCTGGCGCACGCCGGTATGGGTGTGCCCGCAACAGAAATGAAACTTACCTTGTTTGATGGCATGCTGAGCAATATAAATGTGATAGACAATATTGCAAAAGGCGAAAGTTATTTTTACAACGAAGTGCAGCGCATAAAAGCCACCATTACCAAAATAAACGATGGCAGAAAATGGCTGATCCTTATTGATGAATTATTTAAAGGCACCAATGTGCAGGATGCTATGAAGTGCAGTACAGTTGTAATTGAAGGGCTGCTTAAAATAAAGAATTCTCTTTTTATCCTCTCCACCCATTTATACGAAATAGGCGAGCAGTTAAAAGTGCACCCCAACATTAGTTTTAATTATTTTGAAACCAGCACCGCAAACGGGCAGCTTAGTTTTAATTACCAGCTCCGCAATGGCATAAGCAGCGACCGGCTGGGGTATCTTATTTTAGAGAGAGAGGGAGTGGTGAAGATGCTGGAAAAATTATAACCGTGTAGATTTAAAATATTATTTTAAATCTACACGGTATAATACTACTGCAAATAGAATAACGGAGATAAAAAACGTTTTCCCTTTTTCAGCTTTAAAAAGCACCTGCCAGCTCATCAAAGAATCTTATACTCATATCGTTTAAATCCTATTGTATAAAAACTAATATTTTTTCCTTCCTGTGCCTTACAGTTTCAAAACAAATTAATGAACAAATAATATTTTGTTTATATTGGGTACAAACAAATCTTACCCATGCTGGTAAAAACTTTTGGCAGTGCAGTATATGGTGTAGAAGCCATAAGTATTACCGTTGAAGTTAGTGTAGACAACAGGGGCAAAAATTATTACATTGTTGGCCTGCCGGACAATGCTGTAAAAGAAAGCCTGCAACGGGTAGAGAGTGCTATTAAGAGCATTCGTTTATATATGCCACGCACCAAGCTTGTAGTAAACCTTGCTCCTGCCGATATTAAAAAATCAGGTTCTGCTTTTGATCTTCCCATTGCCATTGGCACGCTTGGCGCCACCGAACAAATTGAAAATCCCGAAAGGCTGGAAAAATTTGTGATAATGGGTGAGTTGAGTTTAGATGGCATCATACGCCCCATAAGAGGTGCACTGCCCATAGCCATACAGGCACGCAAAGAAGGTTTTGAAGGATTGATAGTGCCTGCCTGCAATGCAAGAGAAGCGGCCATGGTAAATAATTTAAAAGTGTATGGCGTAAATCATATAAACGAAGTAATTGGTTTTTTTAAAAATGAAGAAAGCCTGCAGCCCACCATTGTAAATACAAGAGAAGAATTTGCATACTCACAAAATAGTTTTGATGTAGATTTTTGCGATGTAAAGGGCCAGGAAAATATTAAACGTGCGCTGGAGATTGCAGCAGCAGGCGGCCACAATGCTATTCTTATTGGCCCGCCCGGCGCCGGCAAAACCATGCTGGCAAAAAGATTGCCCACTATTCTTCCGCCGCTTACTTTGCAGGAAGCACTGGAAACTACAAAAATTCATAGTGTGGCGGGCAAGCTGCCGGAAAATGCCACGCTGGTAAGTAAACGCCCTTTTCGCAGCCCGCATCATACTATTTCTGATGTGGCGCTGGTGGGTGGTGGCGGCAACCCGCAGCCCGGCGAAATTTCTCTTGCACATAATGGCGTGTTGTTTTTAGATGAACTGCCGGAGTTTAAAAGAACCGTACTGGAAGTAATGCGCCAGCCCATGGAAGAAAGAAAAGTTACCATAAGCCGTGCAAAAATTGCATTGGATTTTCCTGCAAGCTTTATGCTCATTGCCAGCATGAACCCCTGCCCCTGCGGATATTTTAACCACCCCGAAAGAGAATGTACCTGCGGCCCCGGTGTGGTGCAAAAATATTTAAGCAGGATATCGGGACCACTGCTGGACAGGATTGATTTGCATGTAGAAGTAACACCCGTAGCTTTTAGCGAACTCTCTTCATCACAACTGTACGAAAAAAGTGAACGTATAAGAGAGCGGGTTATTAAAGCAAGGGAAGTGCAGGAAGAGCGGTACAAACTTTTAGAAGGCGTGTATGCCAATGCCCAAATGAGCAGCAAAACGCTAAAAGAAATTTGTGTAATAAGCACCGCCGGGCAAAACCTTTTAAAAGTAGCCATGGAAAAACTAAACCTCAGTGCCCGGGCCTACGACCGTATTTTAAAAGTAAGCCGCACCATTGCAGACCTTGCAGGCAGCCAGGATATAAAACCGGAGTTTTTAGCGGAGGCCATACAGTACCGGAGTTTGGATAGAGAGGGATGGGGAGGGTGAAAGGTTTCAAGGGTTTAACGGGTTTGAGAGGTTTCAAAATTTTAAGAGGTTTCAAAAGTATAATTGTTTTAAGCAAAATAGAAAATGCACAAACAGAAATAAAAGAAGGGGGTTAACAACGGAGCAGGCAGGAAAAAAGCTAAACAAATGGTTAAAATAAAAAGTCCATGCTGAGCCACACAACATTTTTTTTGAGAAGAAAAAAGTAAATTTGTAAAAACTAAACAGTATGACATCATTAGCCATCCGCAAAAAACTTCATGAGTTTATAGATACCATGGAAGAAAAAAAAGCCAAAGCTATTTTTACCCTTTTTGAAGATGAAATAAACCAGGCTGGCCGTATAAGCATTGAGCAATACAATATGGAAATAGACGAAGCCATGGAAGAAATAAAACGGGGTGAGGTATTTACCCATAACCAAGTGGTAAAAATGGCAAAAAGCTGGTAATTATTTTTAGGTACAGTGTCGCCCAACAATTTACTAAGGTTTCATCTATTATCTATTGACATTAGGCATCCATTTTTTTAGCTTGTATTTATTTGCCATTTTTATACATTGATTCTATCTTTTTAAAAAAACCTAATATTTCAGCCTTATTCTTAAAGTCTTTAGGCTCCTGCAATATCCATGTAGCCGTTCTGAATTTATTGAAGGCTAAGGCATTTTTAGAAGTATCTCTTTTAAAAGTGGTTTCAATTTTATACAATTTAGAATCATATACAGAATCTAATCTTTTTGAAAAGCTAAACGGTAAATGTTTTAATGTATTATTATAATAGAAAAATACAGAGTCGTAGAATGGATTATTTATACGATAGACTTTCATTAATTCATTGAAATTTAATTTTAACTCTCTGCTAAAAGATGAGAGTTCCAAAATGTTATCCATGGTTCTGCCGTCAGGGCGGTCTTTTAGAAATGAATCTACAGAAAGCCTGTTTGTTTGTAAGGTGTCGCTTAGATATTTAGCATAAAAGCCAAATGAGTAATTGGTATCGTAGCCAAAAAAATATGATTCCAGAGATTCAGATATTAATGTATTATCCTCATAAGATTGCTCTACCGTAGGTGCTTCATAAATTTTAAACTGTTTATAAGAATAAATAAAACTGCTGTCAAAAACAAGACCTATAGAATCAGCACTGAATAAGACGGGCACTTTATAAACAATGTTAACTTTATTTACATTTTCATTACCTTTAATTTGGGCAGAACATTGACATAAATAAAGTAAAAATACTGTATAGCAAAAATAAATTTTCATAAATAGAGTTTCAATTTTTATTCAAATTAATTTCCATAATTTGTACATGGCCTAAAAGTTTTACTTGCAGCATAAGCTAATGTTACTGGAGGATTAATAGGTGTTGTAATGCTACAAATCACCTGGCTCGTAACAGTATATTTTATTTTTACCAATGCTCTGATATTATAATAATTTGTTCCGGTTTTTTCAATTATATTATAAGTTCTTGTTCCTCCAATTGAGGCACCTACCGGTGTATCGCCTATAGTAGCATAACTAAAAAAAGTAAAAGCTAAGTTTGTAGCAGCCCTTTTCCATTTAATTCTTTCGTAGCTAATAATACCCCAGGTAAATGCAGAAAATATTTTCCAGTCATATTCACAAACTAGCTCTATATCATTTAATGAAGCTTGATATTCTCTCATTGTTACACTTACAGGCCCACCAGAATACGCAAAATTATTTGCCATTGCCTGGCAGGAATTTGAATTTCCAGTACCTGTGGTTCCGCCGCCGCCATATGGACATGAGCAAATACTGTAAAGAAAATCTACGGCTATTATTACATTATCTTCCCATGTAAGTAAATAAAAATTGTAGCACACTTCTGAACCACCGCTCTCACACAAATTAGATACTACAACGCTATCTTTTACTTTGGATTCTAAAGGTGCTACCGGCAAAAAATTTAAAGATTGATGATAGGTTTTTCCTTTATTGTTTATCACTTTACCATCAAAACTTATTGGAGTTTTTATAAAAGATATTCCTTTTTCATACCCAACCCGGGATTCTGTATCTGATAAGAAAATATTTTTTAAAATATCCTGAGATTGTATAACTTTTTTAGATTTTTGATTATTTACAACGGCATAATAAAAGGACCCATCAATTTTTTCACTATTTGTAGTAATAAGTAAAAATTTATATGTAGAGAATTGTTCTTGAGATTTGACCACATTTAATACAACCGGAATAATATATATCCTGTTTTCTAAAGAGTATATGGTTTTATCCCATTGTGGTTCACCTAAGATAGCAATATTTTTATTTGTTTTCACAAATATATCAACCTGCTCGTTGTAGTATTGCTTTAGCTGCTCTAATTTAGTTTTATCAATATTGGTTAGGATTGTGTTTTCAAAATTTTCTTTATGGCATCCAAAAAGTAAGAAGCAAAAACTAATAAGAAAAAATAAATTCAAATAATTCGTTTTCATAATCTTGTTTTTAGTGTAAATGATAAACTGCCTCATAAACATAAATAAAGTATTTTACAAATACAACATGTATGTTCTATTTATTTTTTTAAATTATACAGCCCTTTGCAGTGTGCAAAATGTGAAGGATATTGTTTTTTTAAAAAGGCTGGGCTTACGGATAAGAGAAATTCGTAAGCAGCAAAATCTTTCGCAGGTAGATGTAGGTATTGCCATGGATAATTATGGTGAACAAATTGGGAGAATAGAAAGAGGAGAATTAAACGTTTCAATCTGCACTTTAAAAAAAATTGCTGAAAGTCTGAATACTTCCATTGCAAACCTGGTAAGCCTTGATGAATAATAAAATAACACAAATGAAAAGTGGTTCTAAGCAGTTCTTATTCGCAAACAAAAATTAATGCATGTTTTAATTTATGTTTATTGCCAATTCCGTTGAATGCAATTATCTATTAAAAAAATATCCCCGCCCTAAAGGTATTCAGCCCGGCGGGCATTCCCTACAAATCCAACTTTTCTTCCACCTCCGCTTTTGCTTCAGCAAGTTCTTCTCTTCTTTGTATTCTTCTCATCCATATTTCGCCCTTATGCCTTGTGGGCACCGTATCGCCCAGCAGTTTACCCCAGGGTTTCATTTCGGGCAGGCGATCAAAAATTATTTTTAAAATGGCCAAAAAAGGTATAGATAAAAACATACCGGCCACGCCCCACAGGGCACCACCCAGTAAAACAATTATTATAGAAAAAAATGCATTTATTTTTACCCTGGAAGAAACAAGAAACGGTACAAGGAAATTATTATCTATAAATTGTATTACGGCATACGCACCTATTACACCAAGCTGCGTAGTAAAACCATCTTTGGTAACTGATGCAATAATTACCGGCAGGGCAATGGCCACAATGCCACCAATATAGGGGAGCATATTAAGCAGGGCGCCAATAACTCCCAGCAAAATTGCATAATCTACTCCCAGCAGCAGCAGTGCAACAGAGTTCATTACAGCCACCACCAGGGCTTCCAGCAGCAGGCCCACCATATAACTTTGTATGGCCGATTTTGTTTCTGTAAGTACTTCGGAAACCTTTTGTGTATTTTCTTCCGCAAATACTTCATGAAAAAAATTGAGGATAAGTGTTTTGTAAAACAATATCATGAACACATAAATGGGCACTAAAAAAATAAGCCCCAGTGTGCCCAATGCACCACCCAGCGCACCGCCCAGTAATGACTTGCCGCTATCCAGCATATCATCTATTGCCTGCTGTTGTTTTTGTATGCTGAATTTAAAATTAGCAGCCACCCATTGCTGCATTTGAGAAAGATGCTCGTTAAACTTTATTTTTAACTGCGGCAGATTCTCTCCAAAATTCATAAGCTGGTTGGATATAAAAAATAAAATGCCGCCCACAATAACCAACGCCAGCAAAAGCGATAGTGCTATAGCCAGTATTTTATGTACCCCTTTGCGCTGCAGTTTACTTACAAGCGGGTTTAATAAAATAGCAATGATTAACGAAAAGGCAAGAGGCGCTAAAATTCCTTTTAAATTAAACAACGCAAAACATAAAAGCACCAGCCCAAAAATGATAACCGTACTTTTTAAATAAAAAGGATATTGCTTTACAGGGGATTCCATCAGATGTTAAAAGTTAGATGTATGTAATTAAATAAATATACCGGTTATGAAGATAGCAATTCAAACACTAATAACGGTTGCAATTCTCCATAATCATTTCCCCTTTTACCCCGAAATACTTCAGGGCAGGGGCGGCGGAGGAAGCCACAGAATAATTATTAATTTCCCTCTGCCTTTACGTCATTTATTGCAAATTTGTACAATTGTTGATCCTTTGCAAAGATTCACTGTAAATTTGCGCTTCTCTAACTCTTTTAGCTACGTGCAATTTTTAAACATTTTTTAATGAAGATATTATTACACTACCTGAAGCCTTATAAATGGCTGATGGCATTCACACTTTTCCTGGCAGCCATTAATATTTGTTTTTCGCTTATTGATCCTATTATTTTGGGTAAACTCGTAAACCTGGCGGCCGATCATCAGAAAAATAATTTCAGCAAAGATGAGTTCTTTGGTAATTTTAGCTGGAGCAATCCCGGGGTTTTAGCCTTGCTTGTTGCTTCTATAACTGTGGCTATGATAAGCCGTATTGCCAAAGCTTTCCAGGATTATTTTTTAAACACAATTACCCAGCGTTTTGGCGCCAATGTATTTACCGATGGTTTACAACATGCCATGAAACTTCCTTACCAGGAATTTGAAGATCAGCGCAGCGGCGAAACCTTGAGCATACTGCAAAAAGTAAGGGTAGATACAGAAAAGTTTATCGCCTCTTTTATCAATATTTTATTTCCGGTTATTGTAGGCATTATTGTAGTAGCAGTGTATTCTGCCAGCATACACTGGAGTATGCCTTTTATTTACTTTGGCGGCATTATCCTGTTAATCATTATTACTAATGCACTGAGTAAAAAAGTAAAACGCATACAAAAAAGTATTGTGGCACAAACTACTTCGCTTGCCGGTGCTACCACAGAATCTTTGCGTAATATAGAACTGGTAAAAAGCCTGGGCCTTACCCAGCAGGAAATTTTAAGGCTTAATAAAAATACTTTTAAAATTCTTGGGCTGGAAATTACCAAAGTAAAACGCATACGCACCGTAAGTTTTATACAGGGTACTTTTGTAAACACGCTGCGCCAGGTAATTTTATTTATGCTGATGTGGCTTATTTTTAAAGACCGCATGAATGCCGGCCAGCTGGTAACCATGCAGGTTTTTTCGTTTTTTGTTTTTGGCCCGCTGCAGGAAATAGGAAATATTATTTTAAGTTACCGGGAAGCAGAAGCATCGCTCAATAACTTTGATATACTGATGAAAAAAGCACCGGAGGCGGTGGCTGCAAATCCAAAACATATCGGCGAAATAGAATCATTGGTTTTTGATAATGTAGGTTTTAAACACAACAGCGCTTCGCAAAAAGCTATTGATGATATTAGTTTTACTGCACGCTCCGGCGAAACTGTTGCTTTTGTGGGGCCCAGCGGCAGTGGCAAATCTACCCTTATGAAATTACTGGTGGGGTTATACCGCCCACAACAGGGAAAAATTTTATACAATGGCATTGATGAAGACAATATTAGTTTTGAAGACCTGCGCAGCCAGATAGGTTTTGTAACACAGGATACTAACCTGTTTAGCGGCAGCATTAAAGAAAACCTGTTGTTTGTAAACCCTGCTGCTACCGATGCCGACCTTAATGATGCCCTGGAAAAAGCTGCCTGCACTAACCTGGTAAGCCGTGCAGAAAAAGGGTTGGATACTATGATTGGCGAAGGAGGTTTAAAACTAAGCGGTGGCGAAAAACAGCGTTTATCTATTGCCCGTGCTTTGCTGCGCAAGCCAAATCTTTTAATTTTTGATGAAGCTACTTCTGCCCTGGATTCTCTTACAGAAGAAGAGATTACAAATACCATTAAAGATATTTCTGCCAGTAAAGATCAGATTACTATTTTAATAGCACACAGGCTTAGCACCATTATGCATGCCGACAGGATTTATGTTTTAGAAAAAGGCGATGTGGTAGAAACCGGTACGCATGAAAAACTCCTGGAAGAAAAAGGATTGTATTATGCCATGTGGCGCCAGCAAATTGGCGAAAGAAAAAAAGCGCTGGTGTGAGATACGAATTACACCAATTAACACTAATAAGAACAATAGAAAAAATTCGTGTAATTCGTGCTATAATAATTCGTCTAATTCGTACAAAAAAATTCGTGTTATCCTTGCAAAAAAATTAGTGTAATTCGTGCAAAAAATTAGTGTTATCAAAATAAAAAAAATGGATTATATAAAAATATTAGGCCTGGCTGCAGGTACCATTACCTCCATTACTTTTTTGCCACAGGTAATACAGATATATAAAACCCGTTCTGCCAAAGATCTTTCGCTGGGCATGCTGGCATTGCTTATACTGGGTGTAAGTATGTGGCTTGGTTATGGTATTCTTGTAAAAGATGCGGCCATTATTTACACCAACAGCATGGTGCTTACCATGAGTCTTATAATGCTGTATTTTAAATTTAGATTTAAACAATAGAAAAAACAATAGAATGACAGATGAAAAAACCACGCCCACGCCCAATTTTTTATGGAGCAATCTTACCATGCGATGCCCCCGCTGCAGAAGGGGCCCAATGTTTAAAGACCCCAACCCTTACCGTAAGTTAAGCCTTAAACATATTTTTGATATGCACAGCAACTGCCCGGTATGCGGGCAAAAGTATGACCTGGAACCCGGCTTCTGGTATGGCACAGGTTATGTGAGTTATGCATTGGCAGTAGCTATTTCTGTTTCCAGTTTTGTTGCATGGTGGGTACTCATTGGCGTATCGGTAAGTGATAACCGGGTTTTTTACTGGCTCTTAACCAATACCATTTTACTGGTGGTAATGCAACCCTGGATGATGCGGCTGAGCAGGGTAATTTATATGCGCTTTTTTGTAAGCTACGATCCGCATTATAATAAAACAAGCCCTACCAAGTTTGATCAGTAGAGGGAGTTTAGTTTACTGGTTTATTAGTTTACTGGTTAGAAGTACATAAGGACAAAAATCCTTTTAGGTTTTACATCTTAAAATAAAAATCATGAACAGAAAAAACTTTTTAAAATCGGGAAGCCTTGTGGGTGCAGCCACTTTACTTGCAGGCAAAAATGCCTTTGCACAAAACCTTACGAATAATAATATAGATAAACTGGCAGATGCAAATGGTAATTTTATACAGCAGCCATTACCTTACAGCGAAAATTTTTTAGAACCTTACATGGATGCGGAAACCCTGCACCTGCATTATACTTTTCATCATGGCGGAGCCACTAAAGCTGCAAACAAAGATTTGCAGATGATTAAAAAAGCTTTAGACGAAAACCTGCCTGCTGCACAGGCAGGTAATTTAGAAACGGTAGATTTTTGGACAAAGAAATTAGCTTATCATTCTTCCTCCCATATTCTGCATTCTATATTCTGGACAAATCTTACCAACAAAAAAACCAGCCCCACAGGCGACCTGCTAAAAAGGATTGAAAAAAACTTTGGCAGCTTTGATAAATTAAAAGCACTTATTGCAGCAACTTCTAAAAATGTAGATGGCAATGGTTGGGGCATCCTGGCTTATCAGCCTTACAGCGATAGCTTAACCGTTTTGCAATGTGAGAACCACGAAAAACTTACGCAATGGGGAGCTATTCCTTTACTGGTAATAGATGTATGGGAGCATGCTTATTACCTGAAATATAAAAACAAAAGAACAGATTTTGTAGATGCACTCTTTAATATTATTAACTGGGATAATGCAGCACAGCGGTTAGATACCGCACTCAAACTGATGAAGTAGGTGGTGGGCACGCAGAGAGAGATGTGGATGCAGAGAGAGTGGCACGCAGAGAGGCAGAGGACGCAGAGGAAAAATAAGCATTAAACTACAGATAAAAATTCAGGGACGAAGAGGAGTTGATGTTAAGAAAAGATTTTTATAACCGGCCTTTATTGTTTAAAATAAATTTGAAAATTTTACACAGAAACGCAGGTTAAAAAAGATTGAAAATAACTTTTCTCTGCGCCCTCTGCATGCAAAAAAAATCCTCATCAATCTACTCTCCTCTATTAACAAAACAATCTCAGCGATCTCTGCCCCTCTGCGTGCAAAAAAAAAATCTCAGCCATCTCCAACCCTCTGCCTGCGAAAAATCTAATCAATATTTTCAATAATTCCTGCAATGCCCTGCCCGCCACCCACGCAGGCAGTAACAATACCATATTTTTTCTTCAGTCTTTTCATATCATTAACCAACTGTATGGTAAGTTTACAACCCGTACAACCCAGCGGATGCCCCAGTGCAATGGCACCTCCGTTTATATTTACAATTTCAGGGTTTAACTGCAGCTCACGAATTACCGCCAGCGCCTGCGAAGCAAATGCTTCATTCAGTTCTATTAAATCAATATCAGCCAGCGTCATCCCTGCCTGTTTTAAAACTTTAGGCACAGCCTCTACCGGGCCAATACCCATAAGGCGTGGATGCACACCTGCACTGGCTGCATTTACCAGGCGTGCAATAGGTTTTAAACCCAGTTCGTTAATCATTCTTTCGCTCATCACAATTACAAAAGCGGCACCATCACTTGTTTGAGAAGAGTTGCCGGCAGTTACCGAGCCGCCCACCGCAAAAGCAGGTTTAAGTTTTGCCAGTCCTTCGGGTGTGGTATCCGTACGTACCCCTTCGTCTGTATCTACAATGTATGTTCTCGTTTTGCGCTTTCCGTTTTCATCTATATAAACCTGCTCTACATTTATAGGAAGAATGCCGCTTTTAAAATATCCCTCTTTAATGGTATTGGCTGCTTTAAGGTGGCTGTTATAACTAAACATATCCTGGTCTTCCCGGCTCACTTTATATTCGCTGGCCACGGCTTCTGCAGTAAGACCCATACTCAAATAATAATCCGGTTCGTCTTTAGCTATAGAATAAGCAGGCACGGTCTTCCAACCGGCAGTTGGCACCAGGCTCATACTTTCGGTACCGCCTGCAATTATACACTCTGCCATGCCTGTGCGGATTTTTGCAGTGGCCATTGCAATACTTTCCAGCCCGCTGGCGCAATACCGGTTAATGGTAATACCGGGTGCACTAAAGCCCACTGCTTTGGCAGCAATAATGCGGGCCACCTGCAGGCCCTGCTCCGCCTCGGGTACAGCGTTTCCCACAATCACATCATCTACCCTTTTAGGATCAAGTTGTGGCACTTTTGCCAGCAAAGCTTTTATCACATCAATGGCCAGGTCGTCGGGCCTGGTAAACCTAAAGCCGCCTTTTTTACTTTTTGCAATGGCGGTGCGGTAACCGGCTACTATATATGCTTCCTGCATGTCGATTTTTTTTAAAATTGAAAATTAATTTGGCTCGTAGTCATTCGTCATTGCCTGCCCTTGTATTTTTGTAGGGGAGTCATTCGTCATTAACGTTCTTCTTATTTTACAAAGTTAATGGCCGTTGACTATTGACTAATAACCGGCAAACCCGTTGCACTTAAAATTTCTTTTTGCAAATTTAGTTGTTTATGCAACTTTACATCAAAGTTAAAGAATGCTTTTAAAAAAATGTATTTTTACCAAAACAAAAAATATGGCTGAAATTCTTACTATTAAAATAAAAAACAGCAAAGTACTTAAAGTACTGCAGGGGCTTGAAGAAATAAAAATGATTAAAATTATAAATGATCCTTTGCTGAATTTAACCGGTAAAAAGAAAAAGCAGGCAATAGATTTTTTGAGCGCTTTAAAAGAGGTTAAACTGGCTGAGCAGGGGAAAATAAAACTTAAAACCGCCCAAAGTTTAGTAGATGAGCTTTAATATTTTACGCACCCAAGCCTTTTCAAATCATCTAAAGCTGCTGGCTAAAAAATATCCATCTATAAAAAAAGATTACGAACAACTTTTACAGGAACTGGCATCTAATCATGCAGCAGGAATTTCTCTGGGCAAAAATTGTTATAAAATAAGAATGAATATTGCTTCTAAAAAAAGAGGCAAGAGTGGTGGAGCAAGGGTAATTACCTATCTTAAAATTGAAGATAAAAAAATTACGCTTTTGGATATTTAT
>JAYVGA010000599.1:0-10294 GCA_043772635.1 Chitinophagaceae bacterium | reverse complement strand
AAAAGATTCTTCCGGAAAACAATTAACGCATCAATATGTAATAAGACCGAATGATTATATGATTGATTTAAATCTTTCCTTTTCAAATGTTCCGCAATTGTTTACTCAAAATACCATTAATTTTTTATGGCAAACAGAAGCAGAGCAGGTAGAAAAAGATCATAAATATGAACTTACACAAACACAGTTAACCTATAACGAAGATGGTAACTACGATTTTGAGCATATAGGTAAAGCGGATGACATCAAATTTAAAAAACCTGTAGACTGGATAGCGCTAAAACAACAGTTTTTTGCAACCGGGTTGGTAGCAAAAAATAAATTCAATACTGCAAATGTAAATTGGGTAACACCAGCCGATAGCAGCAGGTATATTGCCAGGGCAGTCACAAATGCTTCTATTGTATTGCCTGCAGCCAATACTGCCATTGTTCCTATGCAATTTTATTATGGGCCAAGTGATTATAGTATTCTTAAAAAGTACAATAACCAAATGGAAAATATTGTGCCGTTTGGTAGTGGTGTTTTTGCATTTGTAAAATACATTAATCGTTATTTTTTGCTGCCAGTTTTCGACTTTTTACAGAAACATGTAGCAAGTATGGGTATGGTTATCCTGCTGCTTACATTACTCATTCGCTTAATTACTTCTCCTATTTTATACAAGAGCTATCTTAGCGGAGCTAAAATGAAAGTATTAAAGCCCGAGGTAGATGCTTTAAAGGCCAAATACAAAGATGATCAACAGGCTTTCGGGATGGAACAAATGAAACTATGGCGTAGTGCAGGGGTAAGCCCTCTTGGTGGATGTTTGCCGGCGCTTTTACAAATTCCCATCTTTATGTCACTGTATTATTTCTTTCAGTCTAATATAGATTTGCGGGGCAAAAACTTTTTGTGGGCAAAAGATCTGGCAGCATATGATTCTATTTATAACCTGCCATTTAATATTCCTTTTTATGGCGATCATGTGAGTTTGTTTACCATAACGGCTACCTTAACCAGTTTACTTATTTCTATTTATAGTATGAGCAGTATGCAGGATAATTCTAATCCTGTAATGAAATACATGCCTTATATTTTTCCGGTATTGTTATTAGGTGTATTCAATACGTTGCCTTCTGCGCTTACCTGGTATTATACGGTTTCAAATACCATTACATTATTACTGCAAATTGTTATTCAAAAATACATTATCAACCATGATAAAATAATGGCACAAATGACTGAGAACAGAAAAAAACCGGTTAAAAAATCAAAGATGCAGGAACGGATTGAAGCCATGCAGGAAAGCCAGAAAAAAATACAGGATATGAAAAACAAATCTGCAAAAAAATAAAATATAAGTTAAATAAATTATAACCTGCACTTAAAAAACTGCAGGTTTTTTTTGTGCCATTCCCTAATGAGCATATTGGTATGGGATTGTATTATCTTTATCAAAATAATTTAATTATTTATGAAATCAATAATTTCAATAGTTGGGATATTTTTTCTTACGGCATTTACAATACCCGTATTGGCCCAAAAGCAATTTGCAGAAGGTAGCCTGCAATATGATATCTCTATCAGCTCCTCTAAAACAGAAACACCTATTGCTAATTCTTTCAATGGGGCTACGCTTACTATTTATCTTAAACCATCACTTAGCAGAACGGAAATGAAAAGTACGCTCGGCATAGAAACAACTGTATATGATAACAGGGGGCGCACAGGATTTATTTTAAAAGAATACAGTGCACAAAAACTAATGATATCAATGAATGCGGCTAATTGGGAAGATAAAAATAAAGTGTACGAAAATCTTAATTTTATTATTTCAGAAGAAATAATAATGATTGGCGAATATAAATGCAAAAAAGCTACTGCTGTTTTGCAGGATGGTAAAATATTAACCGTTTACTTTAATCCGGATATAGTTATTGTTAATAAAAAATTTAATAATGCATTTGCCCAGTTACCTGGGTTACCTGTACAATATGAATTACAGTCCGGAAATTTAACTTTTAAATATACGCTTGGTAAAATGAGTTATGATGCAGTTTCGCAATCAAAATTTGAAGCACCAAAAGCCGGCTTTAGATTAATGACTTACGACGAAAACCAACAATTAAAGAAAAGTAAATAGCATAAAAAAAACCTCGCTGGGAGGTTTTATAATTTAGGTTTAATTATAAGCTTCATCCCGGTATAACCCTGCTTCATTTCAGGCACCAGCATTCTTTGTTTGTAAGGAATAATATAAGTTGTATTTCCTTTTTGATAAGTGATAAGCGTATTATACACCAGTATGTTTTTTTTACTTTCTACATTAGTTAAAAGAGATCCTTTATATTTTAGCCCAGATTTAAGGTTAAAAGAAAGCGATCTTGAGAATAATTTATTAGGAGTAGTAATATTTAACGTTACTTTCTTTTTGTTTTTTCCAACACCTCTATCTGCCTTTGTAGTAAGCATAATACCAGTGAGAACGGCTGCAAGCAGTACTATTTTGGTTATTTTACTCATACGGTTTAAATTGTTAATTACAAATATATAACATTTCTTTTAAAGAAAAATTGCCGTTTATAAAAGAGTTTAGCATTTAATTATAATAACGTAGTGTTTATAAAATTAGTATGGTAAAATTTTGGGTTTACTTTTTTTTCACTAAATTACCCCCACCTATAACTTTAACATGAGTAAATTTCCTTATCGCCAGGACCGTGAAGAGTTAAAAGCACTACTTCAGCAATTTGAAAACCTTAAGGTAGGTATGCCAAATTCTTTTATTGAAGAAGATGGTTTTGAGCGTATTATAGAATATTTTGAAGATAAGGAGCAGTACACATCGGCATTGGAGGCATGTGAATTTGCCATTTCTCAATACCCATATTCTGCGTCTTTACTTTTACTTAAAGCCAATTCACTTATCATTCTCCTAAAATACAGCGAAGCCTTATATGTGCTGGAACAGGCCGAACTTTTAGATAGTACAGATACAAGCCTGTATATTCTTAAAACAGATGTTTACCTGGCATTGGATAAACAGCATAAGGCGGCAGAGGTTTTAGAAGCTGCTATTGAAGATTTTGAGGGAGATGAAAAATTAGATCTGCTTTTTGAACTGGCAGATGTATATGACGATTATGAAAATTTTGAAAAGGTTTTTGACTGCTTCGCAGAAATTTTAAAGCTGGATCCCAATAGCGAAGAAGCCCTTTATAAAATATGTTTCTGGACGGATTTTACCGGTAGAAACGAGGAAAGTATCAGGCTTCATCAAAATATAATAGAAGAATATCCTTTTAATGAACTGGCATGGTTTAACCTGGGCGCAGCTTACCAGGGAATTAAATTGCACGAAAAAGCGATTGATGCTTACAATTATGCCGTGGCCATTAACGAAAAATTTGACTATGCTTACCGTAATATGGGCGATGCATTTATAAGGCTCAGAAAATATAAAGATGCCATTGAAGCTCTGGAAAAAGTATTGGAATTGTCACGCCCTGAAAGTGTAATATATGAAGCCATTGGCCACTGTTATGATAAACTCTGTAATTACTCCCAGGCAAGATTTAACTATAAAAAAGCCAGCCATTTAAACGCAGAAGACAGCCAGATGTATTATAAAATTGCCTGCACCTACATGAATGAAGGTGCCTGGCAAAGCGCCATCAAACAACTTTTAATAGCTACAAGAATACACAGAATGCAGGCAGAGTATAACCTGGCTTTGGGGCAGTGTTATATGCAGTTAAATAATATAGACGAAGCCATTACTTATTTTGGAAACGTAGTAAGGGTAAGGCCTAAAAATATGAATGGATGGCTGGAGTTGCTTAAATGTCTTTTTGCAGCAGGCATGTTTGAAGAAGCTACGGAGTATGCAGACTTTGCGCTGGAGCAAACAGATAGAAAACCAATTTTTATTTTTTATAAGAGCATGTTTTTATTTGCCGACGGAAAAATAAAAGAAGCACTGCTGCAACTGGAAAACGGAATGGCTGCAAATCCAAAAATGGTGAAAAAGTTTATAGAACTAAATCCTTCTATTCTGCAACACCCCCAGGTGGTTGAAATTATTGCACGCTACAAAAAGCACAAATCAATCAGGTAAAAGTTTTTCCTTTTTAATAAATGTTGTAGTTGTATTTGATTGAATATATTTGCAGCCTCAAAAAACTTACTCTTTTATGAATTTTAACCTTAGTCAAATACCTGAAAGAAACATAAAGCCAAGAGATCACGGCATAACCATGGTGATGGATAAAGGGCTGAGTGTAGAAGAAGCTAAAAACTTTATGAGTGCCGCACATCCCCATGTGGATATTGTAAAATTAGGTTTTGGAACTGCTTATGTAACGCCTAATTTAAAAGAAAAGCTGGAAGTGTACCGTTCTTACGATATACCCGTTTATTTTGGCGGTACTTTATTTGAAGCCTTTTTAATAAGAAACCAGTTTGAAGATTATATAAGCGTATGCAAAGAATTTGGTATTAGTTATATGGAAGTGAGCGATGGTTCAATTACCATACCTCATGCCGAAAAATGCGGGTACATTGAAAAATTAACCAAATATGGTATTGTATTAAGTGAAGTGGGAAGTAAAGATGCAGCGCATATCATTCCACCATATAAGTGGATAGAATTAATGAAGGCAGAACTGAATGCAGGTTCTACTTATGTTATAGCAGAAGCACGTGAAGCAGGTAACGTAGGCATTTACAGAGGTTCTGGCGAAGTAAGAGAAGGACTGGTGCAGGAAATTCTTACACAAATACCCGAAGAAAAAATTTTATGGGAAGCTCCACAAAAAGCGCAGCAACTTTATTTTCTTGAGCTCATAGGATGTAATGTAAACCTGGGCAATATTGCACCTTCAGAAATGATAGCACTGGAAGCCATGCGCATAGGATTGCGTGGCGATACGTTTGAATTATTTCTGAATAAAGAAAGTTAATAATGAATTTATACGGTTTAATAGGTTATCCTCTTGGTCATTCGTTTTCAAAAAACTTTTTTACAAACAAGTTTAAAACGGAAGGACTGGAGGATTGTTTTTTTGAACTTTTTCCTCTTAAAAATATAGAGGAGTTTACGGGGTTAATCAGTTCGCACTCTTCTTTAAAAGGGCTTGCTGTAACCATACCTTACAAACAATCTGTTATACCTTTCTTACATTACATAAATAATGAAACTAAAAAAATAGGGGCGGTTAATTGCATAAAAATAAACCAGGCAGTGCTAACCGGGTATAATACAGATATTATAGGTTTCGAAAAATCTTTTACACCCTTACTGCAAAAGCATCACTTAAAAGCGCTGGTTTTAGGAACAGGTGGAGCATCTAAAGCAGTGCAGTTTATTTTAAATAAACTGGGTATCCCTTTTTTACTGGTATCAAGAACAGCAGGAAGCAGCAATATTTCTTACGCTGAAATCAGTGAAATATTGCTTAAAGAATATACCATTATTATAAACTGTACTCCTGTAGGAATGGCGCCTTACGAAGACGATAAGCCTGCTATTCCATATCAATATATTTCTTCTCCTCATTACTTTTACGATTTGATATATAAGCCCGAAGAAACTTTATTTTTATCAGAAGGGAAGAGAAAGGGTGCCGTTGTAAAAAATGGATATGAAATGCTTGTTATACAGGCAGAAGAGAACTGGAAAATATGGAACAATAAGGATGATGATGAAACGTAAGTATAATGCTTCTTTGCTGTAAATTTTTCTTTTTCTATTAAGAAGCTATTTGAGTTATTTATTTTGAATACCAGCGAAAGATTTTCATGGCATCATTCCCTGCATTAATGTAGGGATGTCACAATCCCTGTCTGTTGGCGCAGCCAGGCAGGCTTTCATCGGCATATATAATGGCAACATTCTAGATCCGATAATAAATTTCAGGCAAATAACTCCAACAGCTTCTAAGAATATTATCTTTTAAATAATTATTAATTGCTCTGCACCATTCTTCTTCTAACCGTCTCTATTTAATTAAAGCAGCCGATTATAGTTTTTGCTTAAGGTTTAAAACCGCTTCTCTATTTCTCCGGATGCGCTATTCTATTTCCCACATTTTATTCAGATGTACATTTTACCAGTTTAAAGAGCCCGTTTGCCTGCTCAGGTAAATTGGATTTTACTGTACTGTGAGCTTTATTAGTTTTGGTAAACCACATTTTAAAACTAAAAAATTTTTTATGAAAAATTATCCAGGGCTTGTTACAAAAGCAGTTGCAGGTATGCTTATGGTGATAAGTTTTTTTTCCTGTAATAAGGAAATGTCTGACTCAGATTCGTTATCTGTAGTACCCGCAGGTAAAAACGAATTAAAAGTGATGCTCACAGATGATCCGAGCCTGATATTTGATTCTATCTTTATTGATCTCCAGGCGCTGGAAGTAAAAGTAGAAAGGGCAGATGGCTCTGAGCATTGGGATACTTTAAACATCCGGGCTGGTGTGTACAATATTCTCCGGCTACGCGATGGTGTAGATACTTTACTGGGTATAGGTTATGTGCCCGACGGAAGAATAGAAAAAATAAGATTAACCCTTGGCAATAACAATTCTGTTATGAAAAATGGCGTAAGTTTTCCGTTGCAGCTGCACAATAATGATCATCATGTGGTGGTTAATATAGATCATGACGTAGATGAAACAGACAACGATCATTTCCGGTTATGGTTAGATTTCGACGGGCATCAATCCATCATACGCCTACACCATAATGAGTTTGAACTGCGCCCAAAAATTGGTCATTTCAGTCATAATCATTCTGGCGAAATAGAAGGAAAGATAAGGCCCTCCGCAGCTTTCCCTGTTATTGTGGCGGTAGTTTCCGGTTCAGATACACTGGTGGCTATTCCGGATAATGATGATGGCGAATTTAAAATAAGAGGTATACGCTCCTCATCAGTAAAAATTATTATTACACCCTCCAATGGTTACAAAGATTCTGTTATAAACAATGTGCCCATCAGGCGGGGCGATGATACCCAACTGGGTAGTATTATACTGCACAAATAGTTTTGCAAAAAAAATAAAATAAAAGGCGGTGCAATTGCACCGTCTTTTTAATAAATTATTCTATAAAAATTTATAAATCATATTTTATAAATGGGGCCAGGCCACATAAAATATTTGCTGCTAATTGTAGTTAAATTTCTAAATGCTATAAAATAATTCGTGTAATTAGTGCCTTAAATTAGTGTATAAAAACTTGTTATCAAAATTCCAAAATTCCCACCCGCCCTCCACCGCCTGCAAAAAATACTGCTTTCCCTTTTTTAGCCCTCCGCACCACATGAAATCCTTCTTTAGTTATATTGGTAAAAGTATTTCCATCATCATTAGTAATGTCCACACCATTTAGCCCGCAGGTAATCCATTGCTTCTTTTTTAAAAACTCAATACAACTGCGGTAGCCCGTAGGCGGCATTGTGGGCTGTGTCCATGTATTACCCGCATCAAAAGTTATGGCAGCATTTTTAGTGGTACTGTCCTTCGTATTAAAATCGCCTCCCACTACCATCCATGTTTTTTTATTTTTTATAGCAATAGAATTAGTACCGGTGCTTTCTTTGCCCTGTATAATGGGAACATTTATTTTTTTATCTCTTACAATCACATTGCTTACCAAGCCCCCGGTAATAAAAACGGCTTCTGCTTTTGTGAGTTTTCTTATGTTGGTGCCGCTGCTGGCAAAACAAGCTTCGCCGCTATCTGCCAGGGGCAGTTTATTTTCTGCAATACCCTGCCAGGTTTTTCCACCATCAAAAGTGCGGGCAATAAAAAATTTATTTTTTATCGGGTCACCAATTACAATGCCTGCCTGTTCGTTCCAAAACTCCATTGCATCCAGGAACATGCCTTTATCTTTATTTTCAAAAACCACCTGCCAGGTGTCGCCGCCATCAATAGTACGGAGAATGTATGCCGGTTCTGCAATACCCATAATTACTGCGTTAGTTTTATCAAAGGCTTCTATATCCCTGAAGTCGGTTTTCTCAAAACCTTTTACCGTCATCCATTTCCAGGTAATGCCTCCATCCAGGCTGCGGCCCACTGTGCCATTACTACCGCTTACCCATATCGTTTTATCATCTACCACACTTAAACCCCGCATACTGGTTTTAGTACCGGCAGTTACTATTCTTACTGTTTGTGATTGGGCTGTAAAAGCAATAAGCATGAGTATGCCGGTAAATATTTTTTTCATTATTTAATTTTAAAAATTCATTTATACCAGTGGGCTTTTCAAAATAGTAAACGTGATTTTTAACCTTGTCAAAGGTTTTAACTTTACCAAAGTTTTTCAAATAAGAATCAGTACAATCGTCATGATCCCTTTAATCAGTGATTATCTGTGATTTTATTTTTCTTACTTTTGACTAAGTTAATTTTTTTAGCCCAAAGCAAAACTATTTCATGAGTTATAATTATTTACCACTCGATAGTAAGCATACCAGTTTTCTGCAGGTAAAAAATCTGCTTGCATTCAGTCAGTTTGTTTCCATTACTTTTGATGCCCACGAAAAAATAGTACTATGCCGTGAGTATTTAGAAAAAAAAATGAGTCAGTCTGGTGCATTGTTTTATGGTATTAATACCGGTTTTGGTTACCTGCAAAATGTGCGCATAGATGAAACACAACTGGAACAGCTGCAAAGCAATCTCCTTCAATCGCATGCGTGCGGATTGGGAGAAGAAGTGCCCGCTGATATTGTAAAATTGATGCTGGCTTTTAAAATTAAATCGCTCAGCTATGGACACAGTGGTGTGCAGATAGAAACCGTAAAACGGTTGATGGATATGTATAACCAGGATGTACTTCCCGTTATTTTCACACAGGGCTCGCTGGGAGCCTCCGGTGATCTGGCTCCGCTCAGTCATTTAAGTTTGCCATTAATCGGAATGGGCGAAGTGCGCCACAAGGGTATTAAATATCCTACAGAAGTAATACTGGATGAACTGGATTGGGAACCCATTCATTTAAAAAGTAAGGAAGGCCTGGCACTCATAAACGGCACACAATTTATGAGTGCTTACGGCTTGCATAATCTTATACAATGTGAGCGGCTCATGAACTGGGCAAATATTATTGCGGCCATTAGCTTTGATGCTTTTAATTGTGTGGCCGATCCGCTCAACGAACATATTCATGCTATCCGTTCGCATAGCGGGCAGGTAAGTGTGGCTAAAATATTAAGGGCATTATTAAAAGGCAGTGCCATCAGTGCTCAAAAAAAACAACAGGTGCAGGATCCCTATTCTTTTCGCTGCATACCACAGGTGCATGGCGCCACGCAGGATACTATGGATTATGTGCAGGCCGTTTTTATAAAAGAAATAAATTCGGTTACGGATAATCCAAATATTTTTCCGGAAGAAGATTTAATTGTAAGCGGTGGAAATTTTCACGGGCAGCCCTTAGCGTTAGCCCTCGATTTTTTGGCCATCGCTATGAGTGAGCTGGCCAATATCAGCGAAAGAAGAACGTATCAACTCATCAGCGGACAAAAAAATCTCCCTTTATTTTTAGTAAAAGATGCCGGGCTAAACAGTGGTTTTATGATTCCTCAATACACAGCCGCAGGTATAGTAAGTGAAAATAAACAATTGTGTACGCCTGCTTCTGTAGATTCTATTTCCAGCAGCAACAACCAGGAAGATCATGTAAGCATGGGTGCCAATGCTGCTGTAAAATGCAAAAAGGTAATAGATAATGTAGAAAAAGTTTTGGCCATAGAATTACTCACTGCAGTGCAGGCAATGGAATTCAGACGGCCATTAAAAACATCGCCACAGCTGGAAGAAATTATTACAGCATTCAGAAAAGAAGTTTCTTTTAATGTAGCAGACAGGGTAATGCACGATGATATGAAACTGGCCGTAGAATTTATTGGGGAGAATTTGTAATGGTCGATAAGTCATTGAGTCAATAAGTCAATGAGCCAATAAGTCATTAATTTAATTTCTAAAAGAGTTTTTTGGAAATAAAATTGCGACGCAATTCATTAGTGAAAATTCGTGTAATTAGTGGCCGTATGATATTGATGATATATGGTGGGAGTTTGTAGCTTTTTTTGAAAAAGGAATTCTTTTAAAATGCATCCCGGTAAAACCTGAATAAATTTTTTTAAATATTATTATCTCATTACAAACTCCGCTATTAATAGCAGACCCTTAAAAATAATTATGAAACAACAAACATCTTACGACCCCATTAAATACAAAACCCCTACCGGCACTAAGCTTAACTGCAAAGGAGGGATACAGGAAGCTGCATTAAGAA
>JAYVGA010000598.1:0-5025 GCA_043772635.1 Chitinophagaceae bacterium | reverse complement strand
GTTGTGCATGTTGAATGAGTGGGTTTAGTCACTTTCTTAGACAACTGCATAACATCTTTTAACGCTTCTCTATTAAATTTAATTCCGCCAACAGGTTAACAATGATATTTATTATGGTTCAAAATATGCAGAGCACAATTTTATAAGAGCTGGTAACCAGCTTATCCTGCTGCAAAAACTAATTGATAAAGAAGATAAGTTACAGCAACTTATTACAAATTTCAATTCAACTCAAACTAATGCAAATAATTTGTAATACTTTTTTATGAAAATATTTTTAGCGTAATAAAGAAAAAAAATGCTGCAAGCACAGGTTTCAATTTAACTTAAGTGAGCCAGACGGGATCTTGTCGGTAAAAGCAATATGCATAATCGCCGTAAGTCATAATTTCTTTTAAATTTATATTCTTAGAAATAAATTCCTGTATAATTCAAAAGTCAATTTGATCAATATTTATTTTCACTTTTATAAAAATTGAGCACCTGCACCCTGAAATTATATTCATACCTGGACTGTGTTAAATTTATTTTAGTCCTGTCAAGATTATTTTTAGTAATAAGATATTCAGCAGCATTTATTACACCAGTGTTAAACCTTATTTCGGCGGCCCGGAAAGATTCTTCAAAATTTAATACCTGCTCTGTAAGTACTTTATATTTTTCATAAGATGCTGTCATATTAAAATGCGCCTGCTCAACATTTTGTTTTAATTGAAGTTTGGCATTATCCGCATTTAACTGTGTATTTTTAAAATTGATTGTTGCCAGCTTAATATTATTTTTTGTTTGAAACCCATTGAATAAAGGTATTTGCATATTGATGCCTACAAAAGTCCCTAAATTATTATTCAATTGTTTTGTATAACCTGTTTTAAAAGCATCAAAATTTTGTTGCTTTCTTAAAACTGCATTTTGATTGCCGCCTATCAATACATAACTGCCGGTTTGTACTTCAGTAATATTGGTAGGGGTTAAACTTTGCGCCAGACTGGAGTAATTGCTGCCGACATTTCCAACTAAAGTTATTCGTGGAAAAAATCCGGCACGGGAAACATTAATAGCTTTAACAGCACTTTTTACTTTTAAGTCATTGGCTTTTATTAAAGCAAAATTTTGTAAAGTATTTTGATACACTTCAGTGGCAGTGTTTGCATAAACTTCACTGGGCAACTCCACTCCTGTTTTTTCTAATTGTAATTCGCTGTTGTACTCTTTATTCATCAATTGGTACAAATTTAATTTTGATTGCTGCAATGCTGTTGATGAATTGATGATAGCAATTTGTTCATTGGCTAATTGTCCTTTAAGATCGGCCAAAAGATAATTGGCAGATGCCCCTTCTTTAACCAATATACTCATTCTTTCTACCTGCTTTTTGGTAACTTCTGCCTGTGCTCTGCTGGTTTCTAAAACATCATCGCTACTTAATACCTGCAGGTAAGCCAGTATAACATTAAGTGCTAAGTTATCTTTTGATTGTTGTAAATCCATTTGAAAAGCACTGTAAGCAAAATTGTTTTGTTTAATTAAATTTTGCAAACGCATGCCATTAAAAAGTGTTATGCCGCTGCTGAGGTTTACATTGGATGATGATAATTGTTGATTGATATAATTATTGGTAAGCGGATCTACGTTTCTTCCCTGGTTTAATCCATATCCAAAGCCTGCATTTAAATCGGGCAGCAGGTTTGCTTTAGCCTGTTTTACATTCACTGCTGCAGCATCTGCCTGCAAGCTTGCCTGCTTTACAAGTATATTATTTTTTAAAGCCGTATCAATGCATTGCTTTAAAGTCATTTTATTTTCCTGCGCAAAAATATTTACAGAAAAAAATAAAAACCCTGCACATAAAATTCTGCTTCGCATGTTGTTTATTTTTATGATTACTATTTTATTTTTTTAAACTGTTTGCTCATTTTCCATTCTGCCGTCCAGCAGGTTAATAATCCTAGAGCCATAAGTAGCATTTTTTTCTGAATGGGTTACCTGAATAATAGTAACGCCTTCGTTATTTAACTGCTTGAATAAGTTCATTATTTCTTCTCCCTGTTTGCTGTTAAGGTTACCCGTCGGTTCATCAGCCAGCAATAATTTTGGTTTTGCAATCAATGCTCTTGCTATGCCTACCAACTGCTGCTGACCTCCGGATAATTGTGCAGGAAAAAGATCTTTTTTCCCAACTATATTAAAACGGTCCAGCATATCGGCTACCATTGCTTTGCGTTCTGCCGATTTCAAATCCTGGTAAATAAGCGGTGTCTCAATATTTTCATACACCGTTAATTCATCAATAAGATGGTACTGCTGAAATACAAAACCGATATACTGTTTGTACAATTGTGCTTTTTGTTTTTCTTTTAATTTGTGTAGACCTTCGTGCAGAAAATTGTATTCTCCCTCGTCAAATCCATCCAGCATACCAATAACATTTAGCAAAGTGGACTTGCCCGAACCTGATGGCCCCATGATGGAAATAAATTCTCCTTCCTGTACATCCAGGTTAATATCTTTTAATAAAAATACCCTGCTGCCGCCAACGGTTACCCATTTAAAAATTTTCTTTAGGTTTAATAACATATTTTTTAATTTTATTCAGATCTTAAACTTTTTACCGGGTTTGCTATTGCCGCTTTTATTGCATGATAGCTTACCGTAATTATACAAATTAACAGTAACGCCAAAAGCGAAATAGCAAATATGCTTATGCCGATATTGATGCGGTAGGGATAATTCTGCAATAAACTATTGCCGGTATAGTAAGCCAGTGGAGCAAAAATTACAAGCCCAAGCAATACTAATTTTAAAAAATGCAGCGAAAGTTTTTGAACAATAGAACCTATGCTTGCACCCAATACTTTTCTTACACTAATTTCTTTGCGCCGTTTTTCGGTAGTGAGAATGGAAAGTCCAAACAAACCCATGCAGGATATAAAAATAATAATGAGCGCCGACCATAAAATGATTTGTTTCATTTGAAATTCCTTTTCGTATTGCTTATCATTTATATCAGAGAGAAATTCATACGAATATGGTTTTGCTGGAAATATTTCTTTAAATGTTGACTTAAGAAAATCTAATGTGCCGGCAATATTATTGCCGCTTAATTTAATGTAGAAAGTGCCATAACCTCCATACTTGTTATTGCAGGTAAACAACTGCGGCCGCACTTTTTGGTAAAGGGAAGAAAAGTGATAATCATTAATTACACCAATTACCTTATAGGGGTCACGGTTCATCACCTTAACGTTTTGACCAATGGCATTTTTCCAGCCTGCTTCTTTTACAAATGCTTCGTTTACCACAACAGAAAGTGTACTGTCTGCAGGGTACGCATTAGAAAAACCTCTCCCTTCTTTTATGTGCAGGCCTAAAGTGGGTATAAAATTTTCATCCACTACATTCATATCCGGGGCAATTTGTTTTTCGCCATCAAAATTTACCACGGTTTCCCATCCTTCAAAATTTCGTGGAGCAATGGAAATAATATCTTTATTTTTTTTCAACTCATCCATAAACACTGCACCTTTATTTTTTTTAGCACCACCTGTATGGATGAGCACCATATTTTTATCATCGTACCCTAAATACTTGGTAGTAAAAAGATTTACCTGCTTATACTGAATAATGGCAAGAATGATAAAAAATGTGGCCAGCCCAAATTGAAAAACTATCAAAGATTTTAATAAAAGATTTTTTCCTGTAAGGCGAAATTTACCATATAAAATTTGCACCGGCTTGTATGCAGACATAACAAGAGCCGGATAAAACCCTGCCAATAAAACCGTGAGGAAAAATATGCCCATGAAAATTGCCATTAGTTTTGCATCAAACAAATAAGAGAATGTAAGCGACTTTGAAGTGAGGTTATTAAATATGGGCAATAGCAGGTTTGTTAAAAAAATGGCCAGTAAGAATGCCCCTGCGTTCAATAAAAAAGATTCGGTCATAAATTGCCAGATAAGTTGCTTACGTTGCCCGCCCATTACTTTTCTTACGCCAATTTCTTTAGCCCGTTGTAATGAATGTGAAATAGAAATGTTTACAAAATTGATACAGGCTATCAATAAAATAAATAAAGCCAGGCCCGATAAAACATAAGACAGCATTGCGTTGCTGCTCTCTTTCAATCCATTTTCGGCACGGTAATCCCGGCTAAGGTGCATCTCCAGAAAAGGTTGTAAACCAAACACCAATTTATTATCAAAACCCCATTCCTTTTTTGCCATAGCCAACTCAGATGCGGCAGCCGTTTTAAAAATTGCAGCAAATTGTTTTTCTATGTTGGCAATGCTTGCGTTGGCAGAAACGGTAAAAAAAGTATTGAGATTAAAATTTATCCAGAAAACATCCGTATTGTTTTTATAATCAAAAGGCATGATTACATTAATTTGAATGCTGGAGTTTTGCGGCGAATTTTTTGTTACACCTGTTACGATGTAATCTTTAAACACGGTATCTTTTTGTATAGATAAAGTTTGGCCCACTGCGTTTTGAGTGCCAAAAAAACGTTTGGCTACATTTTCAGCTATAACAATACTGTAGGGGTCACTCAACGCTTTATTTGCATTGCCTTCAATAAAATCTGCCGAAAACATTTCAAAAAAATTACTGTCGGCATAGTTGGCATCCTGTACAAAAATTTCGTTCTTATGTTTTATATTAAATTTTGCCGGGGCAAAACGCACCATACTTTGTAATTCGGGAATTTGTTTTTCAAAGGCAGGCCCATGCATCATACCAGTAATACCATACTTATTTTTTTCTCCTTCCGGCGATGTTTCATTTACTACCAGCCGGTAAATTTTATTTTTATTTTTTTGAAACTGGTCAAAACTAAATTCATCTTTTACAAACAAAGTAATAAGCATGCACACAGCCAAACCAATACTTAAGCCTGTTATATTGATAAAAGAATAGAGTTTATTTTTTACAATTGTTCTCCAGGCTATTTTAAAATAATTTTTTATCATGAAAGAAACTTTTTAATTTTTTAGCTATTTGCTTATTCTGTTCTTAAACTCTTCA
>JAYVGA010000597.1:0-7137 GCA_043772635.1 Chitinophagaceae bacterium | reverse complement strand
ATTCAAATTGATCCAACATTGGGTATAATTTTAATTGGTGTACCAGCTGTGTATCCTAAACCAGAATTTGAACCTGCATAAATGATATTTCCACTGGCATCAGTTAAATAAGGGTGCATATTTGCTTTGCCAAAATTTCCTGCATTTATAAAAGAGTTTTTAGCAATGCTTGATGAAACATTAATGCTTAATTTGCCTTTCTGGCCCTTTTTTGTAAACACTTGAATAACACCATTTGCACCCTGCGCACCATATCGGGAAGAAGAAGCAGCACCCTGCACCACTTCCACCCGCTCTACCTGGCCAAGATCCAAGGTATTTAAATTTTCAAATGGAATTTCAACACCATCTAATAATATTAATGGCCTTGTACCTCCCTGCACAGTATTAATACCTCTTAAAACGATATTTACTTTATCTCCTGGGTTACCGGAAACTGTAGAAATTTGAGCTCCGGGAATTTTGCCCACAAGGGCCTGGTCAAGTGTTGCAGCTGGTATAATTGGTAATTTATCTGCTGTAATAGATTCTACAGATATACCAAGCTTTCTTTTACTGGTTGCAGTACCAGTACCAGTTACTACCACTTCACTCAAAGCTTTATTATCCAGCTCAAGTTTTACATCTGCAGTGTTTCCGGTTACGGTTACAGTTTTTGAAACATAACCAACAAAGGAAACTACAATAGAACTTTTCCCAGCCGGTAATTTTAAAGAAAAAGAGCCATCAGAGCCAGTAGTAGTTCCTGCACCTTTAACCCACACCGATGCACCAGGAATTGGGCTACCCGAAGCATCTGTTACTTTTCCGGTTATTGGGGTTTGTGCAAAAACACATTGAATGCTTAGCATGAACAGGCTAAACAGAAGAAGAGTTAATTTTCTCATTAGTTGTAATTTTGGTGTTTGAATGTTAAATTCCTATTAAATGTTTTATAAGGCACTGCAATATGAGGAAAATATTTTAAAAAATATACATGGGTTAAAAATTGTTAATAAAATAAATAATTAAAAACATATGAAATTTGGCTTTTAAATAATCATCTGTTCCGTAGGTAATTAATTGAATAATTTTGAAACATAATAACTATTCCTGCTGTCAATTACAAACGAAGTAAAAAAAGTAACTAATAAGTCCCTTCAACGATGAAGCAATTGAGGTGCATAACTGGTGAAGTATAGTACGTTTATCGAGAGGGATAATACAAATGCTTCAATAGAATACAATTTTCTTGATTATTGGGATGTACCAGATAATGAACTGGCTTACAACCCTGCAGCAGCAGGAAGCGCTCCTGTTGTAAATCCAAAACAATAAGCTTATTTATTTATTTTTCATAAAAAAAGTCCGCAAATTTGCGGACTTTTTTTATATGATTCTCTTAAGTAGATTCTTTTATATTTTTTTACAGGTTCATTATTTTTATCTAATAAACATTACCCTCTCTCTACAATATTCATTAAATTCTTCTGCATTAATTTCCGCAGCAACTTCATTGTCTAAATTAAACTGCATTAACCGGTTATTTTTAAGGTCTATGGTAAGAATATCATCTTTTAATATTACCTGCGCTATCTCCTGCCATAAAAATAATTTGGCAGGAACAGAAGGATATAAAATGCCTTTATCATAAAAAAGAACAGTTAGTTTTCTGTTGGTAAATAAGCCGGCAATGGCAAATATAAAAAGAAGGATTGCAATTAAATATTTAGCAGTAAATGCCCATATAAAAGCACTGATGATAAAGATAATTTCTACCCGGAAAGATTGCAGGAGTTTATTTTTTTTTTCAAACAATAATGCTGCAATGGCCAGCATATTTATCATCATACCAATAAAACACAATGCCTTGTACGCTGAAGTATTCACTACATAAATAAGGTAAGCAAATACTAAAAAATTAATTATTAAAATCAGCAGCGTAACTGCTTTGTATGAAGGGGCTTTGGTATTAGGTATGGCTATGGAATATTTATTCATTTATCCATATTGGTTATTGCCAGCAGGCTGCATAATTTATACAGTATCCGTGCGCCCACATTTTCGTCCCATTCGTTCTGGCTTACCCCTACTTCATTAAGATCAAAACCTATAAACTGCTTACCCGATTCCTGTACTTTTTTTAGCAGGTAAAATATCTGTTCTGCTTCAAAACCACCCTGCACCGGCGTACCGGTGTGCGGGCAAAGTTTTGGGTCAAGCCCATCAATATCAAAACTTACAAAAACATGCTGCGGAAGTTTAGATACAATATCATCCACAATACTCTTCCATGTTTCTCCTTCATACTGGCGCTCTTTAATAACCTTATCAAAAAAAGTTACCACACGGCCATTGCTGTTATGAATAAAATTTAATTCTTCATCGCAAAAATCACGTATGCCCACCTGCACCAATTTTTTAACTTCCTTAATTTCATTAAGCACATTATACATTATGGAGGCATGAGAATAAGTAAATCCTTCATACGTATCTCTAAGATCGCAGTGAGCATCAATTTGAAGAATACCAAAAGCCGGGTATTTTTCTGCTATTGCCCTTATATAACCAAAAGGCGTACTGTGGTCTCCGCCCAGCAGGCCCACAAGTTTTCCTTTTGCCAGTAACTCCCTGGTTTGATCATATACCCAGTTGTTTAAAAAAATGCTGCCCGCATTTATCTCTTTAAGGGATTTGCACATAAATTTATTATCTGCAACTATCTCTTCATGCGAAATATAATTAATATAAAGCTCAGCCTCCTTGCGCAGGTAGTCGCTTTTGGTAAGTACTTTTTTATCTACCGGCCTCATATAAAAGCCCTGCTTCCAGGCATCGGTAATATCAGGGTCAAAAAGATCTACCTGCAGGCTCGCATTTAAGATATGCTCTGGAGCCCTTGCTGTGCCAGCATTGTAACTCACCGTTACCTCCCATGGCACCGGCAGTATAACCAGCCTGGCTTCTTCTTCTGTGGTAGGAAGACCAAAAATATTGTTATCCGGGTTTCCAACGGAGTTAGGGTCATAATTAGACAGATCTGCCATGGCTACAATTTGAAATTTTTGCAAATATAAATGAGAAATAACATTTTATGGAATGATAAAAATCAAGTTTTAAATTATTAACCAAACTTGTTTTAGATTAACTTTGCTGCGAACTTAATTAAACGGGATTCGTTATTTAGATATTGTCTTTATTAATGCTTTCTTTAATACTGATTTAACTTTTGATCCTGTTAAGAACTATTCAAACAAAATGAAAAAAACGCACATTATAATTCTCGTTGGTATTGCCGCAGTTATCGTTGGGCTTTTAGCATATTCAGTAGATTTTTCAACCTACGATACCGTAAACTCTGCCAAACAGAAACAGGGTAAGTATGTGCACCTTATTGCAAAATTAGATAAGAGCCAGCCCATAGAATATGATCCCATAAATAACCCTAACTACCTGGCCTTTTTTGCAATAGACAGCCTGGGAGGGCAAACCAAGGTAGTGTACCGCAACAGCAAACCTACCGATCTGGAAAAAAGCGAACGCATTGTAATGAAAGGAAAAATGCAGGCAGATCATTTTGAATGCAAAGAAATTTTACTTAAATGCCCCAGCAAATATAAAGACGATAAAGAGCAGCTTAAAAAAAGCGTAAACGAAACCACCTCTGTTACCGGCTATTAATTTTGCCTAATCAATCCATTTGTAATGAATTTTATTGGAGAACATTTACTACCCGGCCAGACAGGCCATTTTTTTATTATACTTTCTTTTATTGCTTCGCTGCTTGCCACCGTTTCTTATTTTATTGCATCGGGTAAAAAAGATGCTGTAGAGGCACAAATGTGGCACAGGTATGCCCGTGGTTTTTTCTTTACACAGGTGGCAGGTATTGTAACCGTTTTTGCCATTGTATTTTATATTTGCTCCAATCATTTATACGAATACATGTATGCTTATAAACATGCATCTATGGAGCTGGAAAGCAAGTACCTGCTGGCTTGTATATGGGAGGGTCAGGAAGGAAGTTTTTTACTCTGGGCTATTTCTCACAGCATTTTAGGAACCCTCATTGTTGTTAAAAGAAAAACAGCCATGGTAAACGGATGGGAAGCTCCGGTTATGACCGTTATCAGCCTGGCACAATTCTTTTTATTATTGATGATTTTGGGAATTTATGTTTTTGATGTGCGTATTGGCAATAGTTTATTTACACTTACCCGAAACGAAATAAACGCACCCATTTTCAATCAGCCCAATTATCTTTCTTTTGTAAAAGATGGTATGGGTTTAAATATCCTGCTGCGCAATTACTGGATGGTTATTCACCCCCCGGTATTGTTTCTCGGCTTTGCATCTACCATTATACCATTTGCATTTGCTTATGCCGGTTTAAAAACAAAACGATTTGGCGATTGGGTTAAACCTGCCCTGCCATGGATGCTTATGAGTGCCTGCATACTGGGAGTAGGTATTATGATGGGTGCAAAATGGGCTTACGAATCTTTAAGCTTTGGCGGCTACTGGGCATGGGACCCTGTAGAAAATGCATCACTCGTACCATGGCTTATTCTTATTGCAGGCCTGCATACCATGCTGGTATATAAAGCCACAGGCCACTCTTTAAGGGCAAGTTATTTATTTGCCTTTTTAAGTTTTTGTTTTGTACTGTACTCTACTTTTCTTACCCGTACCGGTGTGCTGGGCGATACCTCTGTGCACTCCTTTACAGAAGCCGGCAAAGCTATTAATGTAATGATTGGCACTTTTGTGCTGGCCTTTGTACTGCCATCCCTGGTGTTATTTTTTGTTTATTACAAACAGATACCCGCTATTCATAAAGAAGAAAACAGCAACTCCCGTGAGTTCTGGATGTTTATTGGCTCGCTGGTATTTTTCCTGAGTGCCATGTTTATCAGTGCCAAAACATCGGTGCCCGTAATCAACTTTGCATTTGGTACCAGCATTGCACCGCCAGAAGATGTTGAATTTTCTTACAATAAAGTAGCTGCACTCATTGCTATCATCATCGGGTTATTAACTGCAGTTACCCAATACCTAAAATATAAAACTACCGGCAAAGCATACCTGTTTAAAAAAATTGCCTGGCCCACACTGGTGGCCGCCATTATTACTGCGCTGGTAGTAATTGTATATCCCATTACCTATTATAAGCAGGGCGCAGGTTTTCTTGGAGCGGTATATGTGGCCATGTTTGCAGCTATTTATTCCCTGGTGGCCAATGCCATGTATATATGGACTGTGCTGAAAGGAAAAGTACTGAGCGGCGGAGCTTCTATTGCACACGCCGGTTTTGCCCTTATGTTACTGGGCATACTTATTTCATCAGGTAATAAAAAAGTTATCAGCAGCAGTACCGTAAACGGGATAAATTTTGCTGCCGGTACCGATCCTATGACCAAAGAAAAAGATGATCCCCGTGAAAATCTTACCCTTATAAGAGATGTGCCTACCACCATGGGTGAGTACCAGGTTACTTACCGTAAAGATTCTGCCGGGCTTGAAAAAGGAAGGAAATTTTACCGGCTTAATTTTGAAAGAAAAAATGCAGTAAAAAATGTTACCGAAAAATTTGTACTGCAGCCCGATGTATATATGATGAAGGATAACAACATGAGTAGTAACCCTGATACAAAATCATATTTAACCAGGGATGTGTTTACTTATATTTCTTATGCAATAAATAAAGACCAGGCAGAAGATACAGCACAATTTAAGGTAGTAGAAATGCATGAGGGCGATACTGCTTTTTACAGCAATGGTTACCTGGTTTTAAACAAAGTAGAAAAAAACCCCAGCAACAGCCGGTACAATTATAAACCAGAGAACGTAGCCTTAATGGCCGATATAACTGTAGTGAGCAAAGACAGTATAAAATATGCGGCAATGCCTTTAATAGAAGTAGATTCACTAGGGGTTATACATAGAGATGATACCCTGTATGCACAAAACCTTTACCTGCGCTTTGCGGGTGTGAGCGATAACCATAATATTAAACTGGGCATTAAAGAATCGGACAGGCTTATAGATTTTGTAACCGTAAAAACTTATGTTTTTCCTTTTGTAAATATGGTATGGCTGGGCCTCATCATTATGGCCATTGGCCTTGTAACCAGCATGGTTTACAGAGGTAAATTCTCCAAAGCACAAACGGCAGTCACATTGGTACTTATATCATTTGCCTTGGCTTATATGTTTTTGTTTGCTAATAATTAGAAGCTGTTAGCTATTAGTAGAAACTGTTAGCTGATAGCCATAAGCTTTTAGCCAAAGGGTAACAGCTTACTTTAAGGTTACTTTATACTTTTAACCGTATTAAAGAACAAACCGTTTCCTTTAATTTTACGTTGATGAATATTGTGCAAAAACATAGTTTATTAAAATTAACCATCACTTTGCTGCTGGGTATTTTTATGAGCGCTTCTAATGCATGGGCACAAACGCAATACAGCCTTAACGATACGATCTTTCACGAAGCCGTAGTGTACAATGGCGATACCATTGAAGCTAAAACGCTGGATAACCTTTACCTATATGCTTATCTAACAGAAGTGCAGATGAGCAATAAAGCAAAGTATAACCGCCTGCGCAATGCAGTGTATGTAACTTACCCGTATGCCCGGCGTGCTGGTTTAATTATGAATGATATCAACGCAAAACTGGTAAGCATTCCTAAAAAAGAAGACCGCAAAAAATATATTCAGTCAAGAGAAAAAGAATTAAAAAAAGAATTTACCAATCCCCTTACCAATCTCTCTATTTACCAGGGCAAGGTTTTAATGAAACTCATTAACCGGGAAACTGGTAATAACTGTTACGAGATTATTAAAGAATATAAAGGCGGCTTTAATGCAAGGTTTTATCAAACTATTGCTTTTTTCTTTAGCAGTAATTTAAAGCAGGCTTATAATGTAGCCACAGATGATGCGGTTATAGAAAAATTAGTAAAAGAAGTACAGCGCATGTATGGCTACCAGGACCTTCAAAAACCAACAGCAAATATATCGCCCATGTAATATCCTCTGGCCTAATCAGATCATATGTTACAATGCTGACAATATTCGGTTATATTCATCCTAATAATGTAAATTGCACCTGAATTTTCCATATTAAACTTATGAAGTTAGACGTAATGGCAAT
>JAYVGA010000596.1:0-6129 GCA_043772635.1 Chitinophagaceae bacterium | reverse complement strand
CACCACTAAACATGCGAACGAGGCTACCGTAAAACACGACTGGTACGTTGTGGACGGTACTAATCAAACCGTTGGTCGTATGTGCGCAAAAATTGCGTCCGTTCTCCGTGGTAAGAACAAAGCCTATTACACTCCCCATGTAGATTGCGGAGACTTTATCATCGTTACCAACTGCGAAAAAGTAAAATTCACAGGTAATAAAATGGACGATAAAGAGTATTTAACTTTTAGTGGTTTTCCCGGTGGTCAAAAAGCCGAGGTAGCCAAAAACCTGCTTAAGCGCAGGCCCGAAGTAGTAATAGAAAGAGCCGTAAAAGGTATGTTGCCTAAGAATCGCCTGGGCCGCCAGATGTACAAAAAACTATTTGTATATGCAGGTGGCGAGCATCCGCACGGTGCACAAAAACCAGCTCCGCTAACTTTTAATAAACCTGGTAAATAAAGCCAATTGCTTTTAGCCATTAGCTATTAGCCAAAACAATTTAAAACAATCAAACTGCTGTCGCTAACGGCTAACCGCTAAAAGCTAACAGCTCAAATAAAAAAAATGGAAAAACAAAAAAACGCAGTTGGCCGCAGAAAAGAAGCTGTAACACGTGTTTTCCTTAGCAAGGGAGATGGTGCCATTACAATAAACGGCAAAGATTACAAAGTATATTTTCCGCTGGTGTACCTGCAAAACCAGGTAGAAGCACCATTAAAAACGGTAGAATCTGCAGATAAATTTAATGTGGTGGTAAATGCTACCGGTGGTGGTGTAAAAGGCCAGGCCGAAGCTACCAAACTGGGTATAGCCCGTGCATTGCTGGAAGTAAGCGCCGATTACCGCCCTGCCCTTAAAGCAGCCGGTTTATTAAAGCGTGACCCACGTGCTGTAGAGCGTAAAAAACCAGGCCGTAAAAAAGCAAGAAAGAGCTTCCAGTTCAGCAAACGTTAAGAGCCCCCTCAATCCCCCAAAAGGGAAAGTGGAGAAGGGTTTGTATATTATTTTAAAACTTGTAAAACAAAAGGGCTTCGAAAGCCCCTCCTTTGGAGGGGTTGTGGGAGGCCGAAAATTCACAATGGAAAATAACACTTCCTTACAGCAGCAACTCTTAGAAGCAGGCGTTCACTTTGGTCACTTAAAGAAAAAGTGGAACCCTAAAATGTTGCCTTACATTTTTGCAGAAAAAAAAGGTATTCACATTATTGATCTTAATAAAACTGTAGATGGTTTGCAGGAAGCTGCAGCCGCAATGAAAGCCATTGCACGCAGCGGAAAAAAGATAATGTTTGTGGCCACTAAAAAACAGGCAAAAGAAATTGTGCAGGAAAGCGCCAAACGTGTAAACATGCCTTACGTTACAGAACGCTGGCTGGGCGGTATGCTTACCAACTTTAACACCGTTCGTAAAAGTGTAAAGAAAATGCAGAGCATAGAAAAAATGCTGGCAGATGGCAGTGCAGAAAGCCTGAACAAAAAAGAAAGACTTACCCTTACCCGTGAAAAAGAAAAGATGGAAAAAGTGCTGAGTGGCATTGCACAAATAAGCCGTGTACCAGCCGCTTTGTTTTTGGTAGATATAGGTCATGAGCACATTGCCCTTGCAGAAGCAAAACGTTTAAACGTAAACACTTTTGGAATGGTAGATACCAATTGCGATCCTAATAAAGTAGACTTTGCTATTCCTGCAAATGACGATGCAACCAAATCTATTGCCATCATTGTAAACTATATTACCGCTGCCATTGCAGAAGGTTTGGCAGAGCGCCAGGCAGATAAAGATGATGATGATTACAGCGAAAGCGAAGAGAGTGCAGAAGCCAAAGCAGCCCGCTTTGAACAAAAAGCAGGCGAAGGCGACGACAGGGGTAAACGTGCAAGAGGTGGTGCTCCCACCAAGCGCCGTGTACCAGGCCCTGGTGCCGGTGGCAGAAGACCGGCAGGTGGTGGTAGTGGCGGCCCGGGTGGTGCAAGATAATGCCCCCTCCGCCCCCTAAAGGGGAACTGGGCAGCGTTTTTATTTTTACGATGTTTCTTTTATTTTGTTACAAACAGTTGTACTACTATTAAACATCGTTGTGTCACTCACTTTTACAGAATATCTTTATTCAGCATTTAATGTAACGAATATAATATTCTTGAAAAATATTATAAACTTTAAAATCAAGTTCCCCTTTAGGGGACAGGGGCATCATGACAATTACAGCAACAGATATAAACAAATTACGCCAGGCCACAGGCGCTGGTATGATGGATTGCCGTAAAGCACTTATAGAAAGTAACGGCGATTTTGAAGCAGCCATAGATTGGTTGCGCAAGCAGGGCCAAAAGGTAGCAGCCAAGCGCAGCGACCGTGAAGCAAAAGAAGGAGTAATAATAGCACAAACCACAGCCGATAAAAAAACGGGCATCGTACTTTGCATCAGTTGCGAAACAGATTTTGTGAGCAAGAATGCAGACTTTGTTGCCTTTGCACAAAGCATAGCAGATGCCGCCATCAGCAGCAATGTAAACTCTGCCGAAGAATTAAATGCAGTAGAAATAAATGGCGCTAAAGTAGCAGACCTTATCAACGATAAACTGGCTTCTATCGGAGAAAAAATAGAAGTGAGCAAGTTTGAAAGGCTGGATGCTCCTTATGTAGCAAGTTATATACATGGTGCATACCGCATGGGTGTGCTGGTTGCATTAACCACCGCAGCAGAAGAAGCCGGTAAAGATGTGGCCATGCAAATTGCTGCTATGAATCCGCTGGCGGTAGATGAAAGTTCTATCTCTGCAGAAACTATAGAAAGAGAAAAGAACATTGCAATAGAAATGATAAAGGCAGAAGGCAAACCGGCAGAAATGGCGGAAAAAATTGCAGCAGGCAAGATGAATAAATTTTTTAAAGACAATACCCTCATGGCCCAGGCATTTGTAAAAGATGCCAACAAATCGGTAGCAGAATATCTTAAAGGTATAGATGCTGATTTAAAAGTTACTGCTTTTAAAAGAGTGGCATTAGGATAATTTATTTGATATTTTTAAACCCGGTTTTACCGGGTTTTTTATTGCCCGCAATTGTTTAAAATATATCTTCGCCAAAATCACCAATCACACATCACCAATTATACATTCTTTATGCTCCCAAAATACAAACGCATTCTTTTAAAACTTTCCGGCGAATCTTTAATGGGAGATAAAAATTTTGGAATGGACTCCCAGGTAATTGCCCAATATGCACAGGACATTAAACAGATAACCGAAATGGGAGTGCAGGTAGCCATTGTAATTGGTGGCGGAAATATTTACCGGGGTATGAACGAAGCAGAAACAGGTATAGAAAGAGCACAGGGAGATTATATGGGTATGCTGGCCACCGTTATTAATGGTATGGCCCTGCAGGCCGGGCTTGAAAAAGCCGGCGTGTACACCCGACTGCAAAGCGCAATAAAAATGGAACAGATTGCAGAACCTTACATACGCCGCAGGGCTATGCGCCACCTGGAAAAAAACAGGGTAGTAATTTTTGGTGCCGGTACAGGCAACCCCTATTTTACTACAGATACTGCTGGCTCTTTAAGGGCAATAGAAATTAAAGCCGATGTAATTTTAAAAGGTACCAGGGTAGATGGTGTGTACACGGCCGATCCTGAAAAAGATCCTGCTGCCACCAGGTTTACTAAAATTTCTTTTGCAGACTGTATTGCTAAAAACCTTAAGGTAATGGATATGACGGCTTTTACTTTATGTATGGAAAACGATTTGCCCATTGTGGTTTTTGATATGAACAAACCCGGCAACCTGCTAAGAGTGGTTACGGGAGAAAAAGTGGGAACACTGGTGAGTTAAAAATTTATATTATTAGAAAATAAAAAGCTACCCCCAATGGTAGCTTTTTATTTTTACTGCTTTATTTTCAACATAATGTTTTTTAGTGATGTTCTGATAAATAATGTTCCCTTCTTTTTGCCTTTGTGGTTAAAGTGCTTAACTTAACTATCTCAAATATTCAGTGAACTTTTATTTACCTGGCTACCATTTAATTTACCAGGCCTAATTTATACCTGCCATGCTTACAGAAAAACAATTTCAACTTTTAAAATCAGAAAACGAATTGCTGCATATTCAGTTAGAGGATGTAAATATGATGATAAAAGTAAGGGAAGAAGAACTTAGCCTGTTGCGGCAAAGAGCCAGCGAAGCCACTGCCATGCAAAGCAGGCTGGATAATAATCTTAATGAATTTGAACAGATGCAGCATAGCATTGGTACTTATCAGCAAAAAAATGATGGCCACTACCGCCGCCTGCAGGAAATAGAAAATGAATTATACGAATCGGTAAAAGAACAATTAAAATATGCCCAAACATTAAAAGAGTTTAACAGCATGGAGGCCAATTTGCACGACACCAATAACGAGCTGCAGGAAGCTTCTGCTGTATATAAAAAAATGGCCCAGGTAAAAAATATACTGGCTCAAACCAACAGTAACCTGGAAATAGCTATGATAGAAATACAAAGTTTAAAACAGCAACTGGCAGAGGTAAAAGCATTAAATGATGCATTGATTAAGAAAAAAATATAGCAATGTCTGTTAATAAATTTGCAAATAGAAAATTGATGTAATATATTGGTATCTTAAAACCAACTAATATGAACATCATTGAAAGAGTAAAAAACATTTTAATTACACCAAAAACAGAATGGGAAGTTATAGATGCAGAGACAGGAACGCTTTCTTCTGTAATAACGGGTTATGTATTGCCCTTAACGGCAATAGGTGCATTAGCTGCATTTATAGGCTATGGGCTTATTGGTATAGATACGGGTATTTTAGGTATAAAAATGAAGGGTATTAACTGGGGTTTGTATGCCGCTATCGGGAATTTTGTAAAAGGAATTCTATCAGTAATTGTATGTGCGTATGTAGTAGATATGCTGGCTCCTTCTTTTGCTTCCGAAAAAAATCTGAACAAGTCGGCACAGTTGGTAGCTTATGCTTCTACCCCTGCAATGGTGGGTGCATTTTTATCTTTTTTACCTATGCTTGCAATTATTGGAGGGCTGTTTGGATTATACGGAATTTATCTTTGGTACCTTGGCCTGGGCCCTCTTAAAAAAACTCCCGAAGATAAAAAAGTAGTATACATCGTTGTTTCAATTCTTATTTATATCGTTGCATTTATTGTGATAGGTCTTGTAATGAACGCCATACTAGGCAGTATTTTAGGAGTGGGCAGTTTAAGGAGCATGAGCAATTTAAGTATGTAAACATATTTTATTTTTAATACGCTTCCCCGGCTATCTTTACGAGATAGCCTTTTTTAATTGTTTACTTTTGTCTTTTATAAAAAAATAAATAATATGGCTAATATAGGGGATATAAGAAAAGATTACAGCCTGCAGTCTTTAAACGAAGCAGATGTTAATACAGATGGCATACAGCAATTTGACAGATGGTGGAACGATGCATTGGTTTGCGAAATTGAAGAGCTAAACGCCATGACTCTTGCTACTGCAGCAGCAGATGGAAAACCAAGTGCAAGAATAGTTTTATTAAAAGACTATGATAAAAACGGGTTTGTTTTTTTTACCAACTATCATAGTAATAAAGGAAAGCAAATGGAAGAAAATCCTTTTGCCTGCCTGGTTTTTTTCTGGAAAGAAATGGAGCGCCAGGTAAGAATTGAAGGGCCTGTTACAAAAATTGCTGAAGAAGAGAGTGATGCTTATTTTTTTAGCCGGCCAGAGGGTAGCAGGATAGGCGCATGGGCATCGCCCCAAAGCAAAGTAATTGCCTCCCGGGAAGTAATAGAAGAAAATGTAACAGAGCTGGAAAAAAATTTTGCAGGCAAAGAGATAGACCGCCCCCCGCATTGGGGTGGCTATATCGTTAAACCACTGTTGATAGAGTTTTGGCAGGGCAGGCAGAGCAGGCTGCACGATCGTATACAATATAATTTGCAGCCTGATGGCGTATGGAAGATAGAGAGGCTTGCGCCGTAATTGAACTTGGTTTATTGGTTAATCAGTTTATTAACTAAATTGTTTGAACAGGAGTTTTAAATAGGGTCTCCCTATAATTACGTAATCCACACTGGTGTTTATTTTGTGAAGAATTTGTTGTACCAAAAGCCCCGTAATGGCATAAAATATGCGCA
>JAYVGA010000595.1:0-2755 GCA_043772635.1 Chitinophagaceae bacterium | reverse complement strand
TGCAGGCACAGCTTTCTGTAGTAAACGGAATGGCTGTGGAAGATTTTGATGGCGATGGTAATTTAGATGTGGTGATAAATGGAAATGATTACGGCACCGAAGTTTCTGTGGGCCGTTACGATGCATTAAACGGTTTGTTTTTAAAAGGCGATGGCAAAGGAAATTTCACAGCCTTAACTATTTTGCAAAGCGGCATTTATATACCGGGCAACGGAAAAGCGCTGGTAATGCTGCAAAGCGCCGGTAATAAATGTTTGATGGCTGCCAGTCAAAACCGGGGAGCATTAAAAATTTTGCAACTTAAAAAAACGGATTCTTGTATTCGTTTTTTACCAGCAGATGTTAGCGCAGTAATAAAATATAAAAACGGTGCAGTTCAAAAAAGAGAAATTAATTATGGCGCTTCGTTTCTCTCACAATCGGCAAGATTTATTATTGCAAATAAAAATATGGTGAGCATTGAAGTACTGGATAACGGGGGTAAAAAACGGGTAATTAATTTTTAGTAGCCCCACTCTTTTGGAGAGGGGTTGGGGTGAGGTCAAAATAAAATGGTCTGTAATGCTGCCCAATGGTATGCAGTAGAAAAGTGCGACCCCTACGCAAGCATAGGGGCAGGCTGCCAATGAAGCTTAATTAAAATACTACAGCTCGGTCAATAAAATTTTTTTATAAATCTATCATCATGAAAAAAATAATAATTTCATTTTTAGTTTTTCTAACTATTTGTTTAGTAACTAAAGCACAATTAATAACAGGTGAAAATATTGCTGTGGCTAATACCGGTGCCGGTAAAGTACGTGGCTATATCAACAATACTATTTTTACTTACAAGGGCATTCCGTATGCGGATGCAAAACGGTTTGAAGCGCCGCAAAAAACAAAACCATGGCAGGGTGTACGCAGCTCTATGACCTATGGCCCGGTAGCACCATTGATGGATGCAACAACAACTGTGCAGGATGAAGGCGAATTTGTATTTAACCACAGTTGGGGATATACGAATGAAAATTGTTTGGTATTAAATGTTTGGACACCAGGTATTAATGATGGAAAAAAAAGGCCAGTAATGTTTTGGATTCATGGTGGTGGTTTTACAGCAGGCTCATCGCAGGAACTGCCTTCTTATGATGGAGAAAATTTAGCGAAGAAAGGAGATGTGGTGGTGGTATCTATCAATCATCGTTTAAATATTTTAGGCTTTTTAGATTTATCTGCCTACGGCGAAAAATATAAACACTCTGCCAATGCAAGCATGCTTGATATTAAATCTGCACTGGAATGGGTGAAAGAAAATATTGCAAACTTTGGCGGCGATGCAAATAATGTTACTGTGTTTGGCCAATCGGGAGGTGGCGCAAAAGTAAATACATTAATGGCCATGCCATCTGCAAAAGGATTATTTCATAAAGCAATAAATATGAGTGGTTCTTTTAGAACATCCATGTTAGATAAAAAAGCTACGCAGGAAATTACCGCTGAAGTTTTAAAAGAATTAAAAATTGAAACAGATAAAATAGATGAGATACAAAAAATTCCTTTTCAAACTTTAAGCGATGCCGGTAAAAAAGCATTAAAAACTATTGCAGATAAAATGAAGTCAGAAGGTAAACCTGTAATAGGTTTTGGATTAAACTGGGGGCCAAGTAATGATGGGGAAGATTTACCCTATCAACTTTTTAGTAAAGAAGCATTTGAACTGTCGAAAAATATTCCTTTATTAATTGGTACTACAAAAAATGAATTTATGCCTTTTATGAATGGTGCTTTAACCAATGCGCCGCTGGAAAAAGTAATGGAGATTATTAAAACTCAAAAGAAAGAAAAGGCGGATGCATATATAGCAGCAGTAAAAACAGCTTATCCAAATGATACTAAACCCAGCGACCTTTTAGATGTGGATGTTACTTTTCGTCCCGGTGCTGTACAGCAGGCCAATGAAAAATCGGCATTAAATGCTGCGCCGGTTTTTATGTATTTGTTTACCTGGCAAAGCCCGGTGATGGATGGGAAATATAAAGCAGTTCATTGTATGGATATACCTTTTGCATTTAATAATATTAATCGTTGTGCAGAAATGACGGGAGGCAAAAAAGATGCTTACGTTTTAGCAGATAAAATTTCTGCTGCATACATAAATTTTGCAAAAACAGGTAATCCTAACCACAAAGGCTTACCAAATTGGCCTGAGTATAATGCAGGCAAAACAGCCACCATGCATTTTAATAATACCTGTGAAGTAAAGCCGCAAATGGATACAGCATTGTTTGAGTTAGTGAAATAAAACTGCAATAAAAATAATTTAAAAATATTTATGTTTAAAGTAAAGCGTGTAATAATAGCCCTTTTGTTTTTTGTTGCTGTACAAAACTTTTTTATTTCCTGTAATAGTTACGATAAAAATAAATCTCATGCGGATATTCTTTATTCAAATATCAGGGCAGGAGAAAAATTAGCAAAACAATATTGCCAGAGCTGTCATTTATTACCTGACCCTTCGCAGCTGGATGCTAAAACATGGGAAGAAGGTGCTTTGCCTGCAATGGGGCCAATGCTGGGTATTTTTAAACATTTGTATCATAATTATCCAAGCGGAAAAAATGATAGAGATTTAGATTCCAATTATTATCCAAAAAAACCTTTGTTAACGCCGGAAGAATGGCAGGCTATCATAAATTATTACAGTGCCACTTCGCCAGACAGTTTAATAATTGAAAAACAAAAAATACAGGTAACGCAGGGCTTGCCAGGGTTT
>JAYVGA010000594.1:0-2148 GCA_043772635.1 Chitinophagaceae bacterium | reverse complement strand
ACAGAACTGCCGGCAGCGGTAGTTTTTACAAAAGGAATAATGCCTGTGGCGGTTTTATGAAAGCTATTGGAAGAAACCCATGTAAAAGCCGATTCATTTATGCGGCTTTGCAATTCTGCTTCGCTGATGTCGAACTCATGATTGCCAAAAACGGCTATGTCCATGCCGGCAGCATCCATAGCCTGCACCATTTGGCGGCCCCGTATTCTTTTGCCTTCATACTGCAGGCTGTTGTAAACAGATGGGCTTAAAAAATCGCCGGCCATTATTAAAAAACTATTGTTGTTTTTGGCCAGTAAATCTTTTTTTACACTGGCCACACGGGCCATGCCACCCGTTTTGCCGCCTTCTATGGGAGCAATTTCATACACATCATTTACCTGCAAAAAGTTTACAGCAATTTTTCCGTTACCGTTTGTGGTAATATTCCTGGGAGCGGAACAGGCGGGAGCCAGCATACATACGGGCAGGCATACACGAAGGATTAAATTTTTCATATCTGTTATTGAGCAGGCAAGTTATAGAACAATTTTATAAGAAGTGTTTTCTCAAAATTAAGTTGTTTTTTTTACGCTGAAAATAATAAACAGATGCATCTTCTTTATAAAAGCTATTGCTGAACACCAGCCTGTAATAGCTGTAGAAATAAAAACTTTGGTATTATCTATTTTTTTTACATCCAGAAAATTAATTAAAACCTTCAAAATTCAACTTATATAAAAAATAAAATAGATTACTTTGAATAATATTCCGGGTGCATAAAATTCCGGAATGACCATCTATTATGCAACAGATTAATACAGCAATATGTTCTTTTGGCATGAGTGGCAGGGTGTTTCATGCACCCTTTATAAGCACTCATAATGGATTTAATTTATATGCAGTATGGGAGCGAACAAAAAACGAAGCAGCACAAATATATCCCCATGTAATAACTTACCATACCCTGGAAGAATTGCTGGCAGACGAGGCTGTTGAATTGATAGTAGTAAATACTCCCAACACAACTCATTTTGATTTTACCAAACAGGCTTTACTGGCCGGCAAACATGTTATATGTGAAAAACCATTTACAGTAACCGTGGCACAGGCACAAGAATTAATTAGCCTGGCAGCCAGTAAGCAAAAAATATTATCTGTTTTTCAAAACCGGCGTTACGATAGCGATTATAAAACCATTCAATCTATTTTAAATGAAAAATTATTAGGTAATATAGTAGAAGCCGAATTTCATTTTGACCGGTTTAAAGATGCACTAAGCCCCAAGTTGCACAAAGAAACAGCAGGAGCCGGCACGGGTGCTTTATACGATTTAGGTGCTCATTTGATAGATCAGGCACTACAATTATTTGGCATGCCCCATGCAGTGTTTGCCGACATTGCAGCCATGCGCCCCATATCGCAGGTAGATGATTATTTTGAATTGTTGTATTACTATCCAACTTTTAGAGTGCGTATTAAAGGAAGCTACCAGGTAAGGGAAGCATTGCCAGGATATATTATTCATGGCAGTAAAGGGTCTTTTATAAAACCAAAAACAGATGTGCAGGAAGCTCAATTGCAGGCAGGCTTATTACCAACCGATACAGATTATGGTATAGAGCCCGAAACCGAACAGGGACTGCTGCATACAGAAATAGGTGGAAAAATTATTAAAAAAAATATTCCTTCATTAAGAGGAAATTATATGGCTTATTATGAAGGAATGTACCAAGCCATAAGGAACAATGCTGCTGTGCCTGTGCCTGCAGAAGATGGAATGAAAGTGATAAAAATTATTGAAGCAGCATTTAAAAGCAGCAGCGAAAAAAGAGTGATTGAATTATAATATCAAGAGAAAAATATTCTTTTGAGAATAACCGTTTACAATCATTTATCAACTTGCAAAAAATTATTATTTATTTTTGCTGCACATGACGCAATTATCTACCCTCAACAAATATTTCTGGAGATACCGCCGCCTGTTTATACTGGGTATTTTATTTGTAATACTTACCAACTATTTTAGAATACTGGCACCGCAAATAACGGGGTATGTAGTAAATACGGTAATACAAACTATTCAATCTACACCGGGCAATAACGCTGTGTTTACAAGGTCTTACGAAACCTATGATATCATTGTGAGAAATGTGCTGATAAATTTTG
>JAYVGA010000593.1:0-6209 GCA_043772635.1 Chitinophagaceae bacterium | reverse complement strand
ACTAAATTTTTATTTTTCCCAAACAATTTTATCACCTGGTAACCGCAATTAAAAATTACATCTTGTAAATAATAAAACTAAAACTTGCATCTGTAGCTGCATAAGTGGGCAGGCTGGTGATATAAGAGAATGACCTGGTTTCGCCGAAACAATTGCAACTGATATTTTCATAATTCACATCAAACTCCCGTACATAAATTGTTATGGTATTATTGCTGTTTATGGTGGTAAGTACGTTTGCAGCAAAAGATTCGCCGCCAAAATTTTGTTTTTTATAAGGCGTTATTAAAATGGTATAGTTATCCTGGTTGGCATAAAGATTGGTTTCGTTTGGCAGTGTGATAACATAATTGCCAACAGCGGTTTTACTAACGGTAAAATTATTGGTGCCTCCCAGTTTGGTACCATCAAACAACACTTTGCCATAAGATACAGGCAGAATATCTGAGGTGCCTGTAATGCCATTTCGGGTAAGTTCGCCGGTGGCAGCAAAATTAAATGTGCCAATACCTGCACCTACCTGCATACCACCACCTCCATTTTGCAAAGTAAGTTTTGCTACTGCACCATTGTTGCGTTGCTGTATTTCATTATCATCAATACCAATATTTCTGTTATTGCTGTTTCCTATTTGTATAAAACCACCAGCCGTATTAGTAACATCTGTACCGCCGGTAATATGAAGTTTTGTTTCCGGGTCGGTAAGTCCAATACCTACATTACCGCTGCTGTCTATCCGCATTCGCTCTACAGGTTCGGCTATATAGCTACAGGTAGAAAATAACAGGTGCTGGCTGCTGTTTCCACCAGCCATTGACGTAATAGCAGAAGCCGGAGCAGCATTGCCAAAAAAATTATAGTTAGAGCTGGAGAGTAATAATGTGGTTTTAGTGCCTGCTGCATTGGTGGGATTTCGGAGCCGCATGGTATAGCCATCTACGGCATCGTTTGTATGAACATCCATCGGAAATTTTGGTACAGTGGTTCTAATGCCAACATTGGTATTGGGCCTTGCATACACTTCGTTAGCAGTTTGTTTCCAGGAATTTTTCGCAGTATCCACGAGTTCTATCCAGTTGGTATTTCCTTTAAACCAAAATGAACCGGTGGTATTATCAAACACCAGCAAGCCAGCCGGTGCCGGGGAAATAGCATCACGCTGTGCAGTAGTCATCCGTGGTATAAGCATACCTTTTGTATTGCTTTGAATATCTAAAGCAGCCCCTGCGTTTGGTGTAGTAGTTCCAATACCAACAGATTGTGCAGTTATGCAGTGGTGGCTTGAAAATACAAGGAGTAAGGTTATTATTTTTTTCATTTTCTTTTTTTTATTTCGCTGATCTGCATTGCCATTTTGTAGCAGATTCGGGGTTGGCTTCCTTAGTTAATACCACCTGTGTGGGAGAATAATTAAAGCCGGGAGGAGAAGTAGAAATATAGTACCCGGGTTTATCTACACTTTCTATTGCTACCGTTCTTACGTCATTTACCTTCGGCATTTCATGAATAAAAAATTTGTAGCCGTCACCGCCGGGGTCTGCTGTTTCGCTGTTGGATGATGTGGTTCCCAGGTGCACTTCCTGTCCGTTGGTGCTTGGGCCTGCAAACAGCCAGCGTTTTCGCTGTCTTTCAAACTGTATAGTGTAACAAAGCTCATTGGTAAACTCTGTTTTGGATTTTGCTACATTAAATTCGCAAAACCTGTCCAGGGTTAATTGTTTTAGGCTGTAAGATTTAAGTATCTCTGAGCGTTTCATATTATTTCCCGCCAGCTCCAGGTGTACATATTTATCTGCAGAGGCATCAGCAGTAAAAATCCATTGAGCAGGATAGAGAGAGGTATTTTCCAGTATAGCTGTATTATTTTTTTTACAGGAAAGAAAAATAATGCATAAAAAAAAGATTGCTTTTTTCATGATAAATGTTTTTGAATAAAAATATTTTTGGTTGCAGGCACATAATTATCCAATAATATTTACACGGGTGGCTCCCGTATATTTAACGGCAGCATCAAAATATTTAGTGGTAAAAAAAATTGTTTGTAAAGTTTAACCAGGGAAAGCAGGTGTAAGTAAAAGTGCATTCGTTATATACTGCAGTAACAACTAAGGTCGGACGGCCCACGTATGCAGCGGTAAAAATGAAATACCTTAGAAGCTGGCTAAAAATAGAATTTTTATTCGCCGGGTTAGTCGTTATTTAATGCAGCCCCGGCATTATAGTACTGCACTTTTTTTTGCTTTTAATTTTTTCAGTTTTCTTAAAGTGCCTGCATGGGCACATCTGGGTTGTATTTGCGCTACTCCAAAAAAGCAGCGGATTTTTTAGTTGAGAATTTAAAAAGACGAGATTAAAAAAATAATCGCCGATTTTTTATGGTGTATATTAGAGGAAATACGCACGTTAGCGGTAATGCTATGGCAGCTTTTCAATTAAAAGAAATTTTGTAGTTTTGGCTAAACACTTTTATTATGGCAGGGGCACTAAAATATATGTTTGATAAAAACGGAGACAAGACTTCTGTTTTGGTACCAATACGCACTTGGGAGAAAATAACCCAGGAGTACACCAAACTTCAAAATAAATTGAAGGTATTTACCGGAATCACTGAAGGTCTTTCTGAAATAAAAGATGCAAGAAAGTCGGGGAAGAAATTGCAAACCCTAAAAGATTTTTTGCGTGAAAGTAACAGTTAAGATTACCAGGTCTTTTAAGGCCGCAGCAAAACCTCTCTTAAAGAAATATCAATCTTTATCTAAAGATTTACTAAATCTCGAAAAGGATCTTCTAACGACACCCAGACTTGGCACTCCGTTGGGTAAAGACACATATAAAATACGGCTTAAAATTGCAAGCAAAGGCAAGGGTAAAAGTAGCGGCGCAAGAGTTGTTTCGCTTGTTGAAACAACCTTAGTCGGATACGCTGAAATAGTTTCTGATGAAGAAATAATAGTCAACCTGATAACTATTTATGATAAAGGAGATGTTGACAACATCTCTGATAAAGAACTCAAAGATTTAATTAAAAACTTCAAAACAGACTGAGAACAGCACTACTGCTAAAGCATGCATAAGCCCTGCTTTTTTCGTGTAGCGTTAAGCGTGAGTGATCATTTTTTTATCTTTGGCAGATGCCTTTTATATTTTTTGCGTTTTATTTTTTATACCCGCTCTTTGCCAAATAACCTGTTGGATAATTTATTATTAACCTGGGTTGTATTTGCGCTACTTCAAAACAGCAGCGTATTTTTTAGTTAAGAATTAAAAAAGAAGGGATTAAAAAAATAGCCGACGATTTTTTATGGCGTATATTGGCGGGAATCCAAACGTCAGCTGGCATTTTATGAGAGCATTCATTCTTTTAGTTACATTGAATTTGTTGTTTTGCTCTTGTAGTGACATAGAACAAGACAAGGTTGAAGTGAGGGATACTTCAAAATCAAATCTTTCAAGTTCCCAATATTTAGACACTGCAAGCAAACGTGACAGAGACACAATCAATAAATCTATTTTGACGATTGACACTTTGCCAAACATTTCACTTGGTAAAATGACTTTGGTATCAAGTGGACAAATTTCATCGTGCACAATAATCAAAGTTGACGGCTGCGATTTTGATTTAGTCACAAGTGAAAATGACACAACTTATTTGGCTACTAACGACAAACAATTTCAGACACCAGAAGGTTATAAAATAGGAACAAAGTTTTCGGAACTGCCAAAGAACATTCAAGGAGACTTAACCAAAGAACCAGGCTGGGGTTATTACTACAAATTGCCGTCTGGGTGGGCATTGGGATTTTGCGAAGGCATTTCTTGCACGGACAATCTCCCAAATAACTTATCTAAAGTGAAGTGGATATTCAAACGACAATAAGTAAAAACGCCAGCTAACATAGGAGGCGGTTTGGCGATATGGAGGGCGACAAGTATATTCTCAACTTATTCTTCTTTATTCAGCTTCATTTCCATCCGAGGAATAAAGCCAAGCTGAACGATCATTTTTTTATTTTTGGCAGATGCATTTTATATTTTTGCGTTTTATTTTTTTATACCCGCTATCTGCCAAATAACCTGTAGGATAATTTATTATTAACCTGGATTGTATTTGCGCTACTTCAAAACAGTAGCGGATTTTTTAGTTAAGAATTTAAAAAGAAGGGATTGAAAAAATAGCCGACGGTGTTTTATTGAGTATATTAGCGGGAATACAAACGTTAGCTGTCATGCCAGAGCAGACTGAAGAGACGACCGGTTACGCTCAATATTTCTTAACTTAGCAGAGTGAAAAAAAGTAACCCAATAGAGCTTGACTTCATTGTTGATAAACTCACCAATTCTATTGAAAATGTTTTAACTGGAGACATTTTTCCTACCAACATTACTTTGCTAACATCGGCAGACCTTAAATCAGTGACAAAGAAAAATGGTTGGCAGTTTGACTGGAGATTTGAGTTTAAGCAACCTGAAAGAGAAGTTTACAAGCTAACAATTCCTAATGCAATATCAGTAATTCAAGGACTGATTTGCATTGAGATAAGGTCAGACCACGTTTATATGCACTTAGTTGAAAGTGCGCCATTCAACAAAGGAAAATCCAAAGTTTATGCAGGAGTTCCAGGAAACCTTGTAGCTTTTGCTTGCCGGCTTTCATTTCAACGTGGATTTGAAGGAAATGTTTCATTCGTTTCCAAGACACAATTGATTGATCACTACACAAAAACTTTAGGATCAATGCACTTTGGTGGGCACATCATGATTATTGACACGCAAGCTGCATTGCGACTTATTGATAAATACTTTAAAAATCAAGGACAATGAAAAAAAAAGTAGAACTTAATGTTGACTTTATCGGTGGTGGACCTGCCCCGACAAAAGAAGAATTTCTTGCTATAAGCGAATACATAAAAGTATCTAAAGCTAAACAGAAATTGAGAGAACAGCGTAAAACTTTACGGACAAAACGTAATGCAAAACAACCTGCTTAACAACGGCACGAACAGCTAACATTTAGACGTATAGCCGAATGCTCCCGAATTTAAAATTGCTTAAAATAAAACGCAAAAATTCTCATCTTTCAGAGACTTGGGCTTTTGGCTATATGCTGTTCAGCGATACCGGGCTATAAGTGGTTTTGCAGAAGTTGTGAATAGCTCAGCTTTTATTTTTTGATGTTCTTTAAAGGCATAGGCGCCACGGTCGCTTAAAAAACATAGTGCCTTATTTTTCTGCAAAAGAAACCGCTGCCGGGGCTAAAAGCCGCCGACAGGGTTACACATGGCCCGATAGCAGTTTTCAAGTTCTGCCAGAGGTGGATAATGGGAATTAGGGAAAATATTTAAACAGCATTAAGTATATAAAAAGTATAAGGCGGCAATACCAGGTATTCGCCGCCAGAGCCAACGGTATAATATTTATCCTGCAGGTAATTATATAATTTTTCCGGGGCGGGGCCATGTTGTTTAAAAGCGCTCCAGGTAAGCCAGGCTGGCTGATCACTAAAATTAAATAAGCAATACAGTTTTTCTTCGCCCAGCGTACGAAGGTAACCGGCTATATGAATATTGTAGGACTGCAGCCAGGTAAGATTTTTATTATCGGCCAGTACGGGCAGCTTTTTGCGCAGGGCAATTAACTGCTGCATGCCGCTAAATATTTTATGCTCTGTTGTACCCGGTATTTCTAACCTGCTGTTTTTTTCCCAGTCTGTTACCGGCCGGTGCATCCAGCGGTTGTCATAACTTTTTCCATTATCGTTCATGTAAGAGTAATCGTTGGTATAACCTACTTCATCGCCGTAAAACAACATGGGTATGCCGCCAATAAAAAGACTGTGCGCCTGCATCAGTAAAATTTTCTGAATAGAAATTTCTATAGCTGCTTTATCATTTTTCTCCACTGCTTTTTCCAACCCGCAAAGAGAAGCCAGCGTGCCGCTAATACGTGCATCCTGTGTTTTTGGATTTACGGAAAACAATGCGCCTCTTGCCGGAGAATCTTTTCTTATGCCTGCATAATATTCTTTTAAAAATTTTCTGTGTTCGTAGGGGTTATAGCCCGCACCCTGTATCATGTAATCGTCGTAGCCCAATCCTATATCATCGTGGCAGCGGGTGTAAGTAATCCACGAAGTGCCAAAGGGTTTTTGCAGTAACTCGTGCTGTGCTGCCAGCATTACCCTTGTATCCCCGGTGGCCAGTGCATCCCAC
>JAYVGA010000592.1:0-2452 GCA_043772635.1 Chitinophagaceae bacterium | reverse complement strand
ATATGGAACCATCGGAACCTCTGCGACGCAAATGGCAGTACAATAATTTTATGTACCTGATGCAGGGTGTGGTTGCAGAAAAACTTACGGGCAAAAGCTGGGAAGCTAATATTCGTGAAAAAATATTTGAGCCGCTGGGTATGACCAATTCAAACAGTTCGCTTGCAGATTGGATGATAGCCAAAGACCTTGCCTTTGGATACAATGTAAAAAAAGACAGCAGTATTAATAAAACAGATTATTACAATATCAGCGGCATGGCACCGGCAGGCAGCATTAACAGCAGTGTAAATGATATGGCTAAATGGCTTGAACTTTGGATTAATGGCGGCAAATATAAAGGCAAAGATATATTACCTGCCCAGTATGTTACAGAAGCCATCTCATCGCAAATGGTTGTAACAGGTTCATTGCCTTCAACAGAACGGCCAGATATGTTCCTTTCTAATTATGGCCTGGGCTGGTTTCTTACAGGTTACAGGGGTCATTACCGGGTGGAGCATGGAGGAAATATTAATGGATTTAGTGCAAGTACAAGTTTTTTTCCTTCTGATAGTATTGGCATTGTGGTGTTGTGCAATCAAAACGGATCGCAGGTGCCGGCAATGGTGCGAAACCTGCTGAGCGACCGGCTGCTGGGGCTTACATACAGAGATTGGCAAACGCTGTCTTTTAGTGCAGATACGGCCGCAAAAGCCAAGGCAAAAGCAGCCTTAAAAACCGCCGTATCAAACCGTAAAGCAAATACCAATCCCTCTCATCTGTTGAAAGATTATACAGGGTTGTACACTTCTGCAAGTAAAGAAAGTTTTGAAGTTTCTTTACAAAATGATTCCTTGTTTATGATAGCTCCTGTTGAAAAACTATACCTGCGCCATTATCATTACGATATATTTACTTTAATGGATAAGGATGATTTAAAAGATGCAGATACTGCCTATAATCCCGATGCACTTAAAATAACATTCAGGATAAATGAAGGGGGCGATATTGTTGTAGCATCCATGCCACTGGAAGGCCCGGAAAAACCGATTGTGTTTACCAAAGGCGCAAAAGCAAAACCAATGACAAAAGACAGCCTGCAAAAATATACAGGCGATTATTCACTAAGTGGCACTACCGTAAAAGTATATATCAAAGGGGAAAATACATTGTATGTTTTTGTTCCCGGCCAGCCGGAATATGAGTTAATTGCTACTGAGAAAGACAAGTTTACTTTAAAAGTATTACCGGCTTACCATGTGCAGTTTTCGGGCAATGCCAAGGGCGAAATAGCGGAGCTTATGTTTATACAACCTAATGGTAGTTTTAAAGCAGCAAAACTGGTGAAGCTATAAGAATTATTATATTATCTTATTTCTTTTTCTTCTACTTCAAACTGGTATTGCAGCAGTTGCTGGCAGTTTAAAATATTGTGCTGCTTTTCTGCAGGTGCAAGGTTGTTGCTAAAAATTAATTCCAGTTTGTACTGATCAGACTCTACCTCAATAATTTCATACACTTTAAAATGGTTGTCCACTTTTTCTCTTATTTTACAATGAACGGTTAACTGTTTTCCGCAATCATTGATTATTGTCCACATTCTATAAATATTTTTTAATAAAAAATTTGTACCGTTCGCATTGCTTTTATTAATAAATAACTATGCCAATAATTGGATGGGGTTGTTGATTAGGAGGTTTTAATAATTCTACATCAACCCAGCTATGGCTTTTATCCCCATGTAAGTCATAGACAGTACAACTATCCATCCGGCCATAGAAAGCCAGTAAGGGTGTTTGTAATTTGCGGTAATATTTTTTTTATGTGCTGCCAGCAAAATTATAGAAAGTGCAAAGGGAAGAATCAAACCATTAATGGCACCAGCGGCTATCAGCACTTTTACAGGTTGGCCTACAATAAGAAAAACAATGGTTGAAAATACAATGAATGTTATGATGATCTCTCTGAACTTTTTTGTGACGAGAGGATGCAGCAATTTTGCAAAAGTAACCGAAGTAAATGCAGAGCCCACCACAGAGGTAATGGCCGCACTCCACAGCACCAGCCCAAATATTTTATACCCCAACTGCCCGGCTGCACTTTCAAAAACCGTAGCAGCAGGATTTGTTTTGCTTAAAGCAATGCCCTGCCATACAATGCCCAATGCTGCAATGAATAAAATTAACCTCATCAGGGAAGCTATGAGTATCGCCGATACAGCAGCCTTAGAAACCTGCTTAATATTTTGGGGCCCGCTAATACCGGCTTCCAGTAAACGATGGGCACCGGCAAAACTAATGTAGCCACCCACTGTTCCGCCCACAATGGTGAGAATAATGGTTTCATTTATTGTATCGGGAAAAAATGTTTTTATAATGGCTTCGCTTATTGGGGGATGCGATTGAAAGGCAACAAAGAGTGTCAATGCGATCATCACAAACCCAAGAATCTTTGCAAAAATATCAATGGC
>JAYVGA010000591.1:0-2149 GCA_043772635.1 Chitinophagaceae bacterium | reverse complement strand
GCAAGAGAAACAATAGCCGTAAAAACCCTTCCTAAAAATGTGAATGTAGAAATAAGCATGATAGCAAGCATATGAAAGTAATTATTACAGCAAAGGCACACCCTTATTTAATAGATACCCTAAAAAAAGGAGGATACGAAGTATTGTACGATCCGGAAATTAAGTATGAGCAATTGATAAATATAATTGGTAGTGCAACAGGCTTAGTGGTTACCACAAGGTTAACTATTGATAAGGCAATGATAGATGCAGCTAGACAGCTGCAGTGGATTGGCAGGCTGGGCAGCGGGCTGGAATTGATAGATATAAATTATGCCGCACAAAAAAATATTAAATGCGTGAGCAGCCCCGAAGGAAACAGGAATGCGGTGGCAGAACATGCGCTGGGAATGCTGCTGAGCCTGATGAATAAAATTCACAGTAGTGCAAATGAAGTAAACAAAGGCATATGGGTGCGTGACGAAAACCGTGGCATAGAACTTAGTGGAAAAACTGTGGGCATAGTAGGCTATGGAAATACAGGCCAGGCTTTTGCAAAACTGCTGGGTGCTTTTGATGTTACTGTGCTGGCATATGATAAATACAAAACAGATTTTGCAGATGGATATGTGAGAGAAGCCAACCTGGAGCAACTTTGCCGATATTCAGATGTAATCAGTTTTCATTTGCCCCTTACCGGGGAAACCGATCATATAGCCAATACCGCCTTTTTTACCAGCCTGCTTCAAAAACCTTTTATCATTAATACCTCAAGAGGAAGGGTAGTAGATACTGTGGCACTTACACAGGCACTATTAAACCAGCAGATAGCCGGCGCTGCTTTAGATGTGCTGGAAAACGAAAAGTTTACCACTTACCAGGAAGAGGAAACCCGCCAACTGGCCCTGCTTACAGCAATGCCCAATGTGCTGATAACACCGCATATTGCCGGCTACAGTAAAGAAGCTTTTTATAAAATGAGTACGGTATTGTTAGAAAAACTGGGCATATAAGCTGTTCATCTACTTTTTTTCCCAATTATAAATTACTATATTTGTAGTATATGCAACGCCTTAGGCTATCTAGGGCGTTGTATTTTTTTTGATATTACTTAAAAAGAATTTTATGGCAGAAACAAATTATGTAACACAGGAAACATTTGACAAAATGCAAACCGAGCTGCATACTTTAAAATCGGTGGACAGGCCTGCCGCCAGTGCAGCTATTGCAGAAGCAAGAGAAAAAGGCGACCTGAAAGAAAATGCAGAATATGATGCAGCCAAAGAAGCACAGGGCATGCTGGAAGCAAAAATTAACCAGCTGGAAGGAGCCCTGGCCAATGCCCGCATTGTGGATGAAAAAACCATTGATACCAGCAGGGTAAGCATACTTACAAAAGTTACCCTTACCAATATGGCCACTAAAAAAAAGGTTACCTACCAGATAGTGTCGGAAAGTGAGGCTGATCTTAAAATTGGTAAAATATCCGTAACATCTCCCATAGGAAAAGGATTGCTGGGTAAAGTAATAGGCGATGTGGCAGAGGTAACAGTGCCTGCAGGGATAATGAAATTTACGGTAGAAGATATAACCGTGTAAGCCAACTCATTTTTTATAAGAGCCCATCCGGTTTTGGATGGGCTTTTTTGTGCCTTATATTTACAAAAAAATACCATGACCATTTTTTCAAAAATAATAGCCGGACAGATTCCTTCATATAAAATTGCAGAAGACGAAAACTTTTTTGCTTTGCTGGATGTTTTTCCGCTGGTGAAGGGGCATGTGCTGGTACTGCCCAAAATAGAAGTGGATAAGCTGTTTGACTTGCCGGATAATTACCTTGCAGCCATGCTGATGTTTGCAAAACCCATTGCAAAAGCCATAGAAAAAACGATGGATTGCAAACGCTGCGGCATAAGCGTTGTAGGGCTTGAAGTGCCTCATGCCCATATGCACCTTTTGCCTATAAACACTGCCAACGATTTGAATTTTACTCAGCCAAAAATTACGGTATCCAGAGAAGAAATGGAATTGATACAACAGAAGATTGTGGGAGCTTTGTAGTTTGCAGTTTGTAGTTTGCAGTTTGCAGTTTGCAGTTTGCAGTTTGCAGTTTGCAGTTTGCAGTTTGCAGTTTGCAGTTTGCAGTTTGCAGTTTGCAGTTTGCAGT
>JAYVGA010000590.1:0-4035 GCA_043772635.1 Chitinophagaceae bacterium | reverse complement strand
GGCAAAGTATTGTACTGCACCGATGATTTTTTTGCAGAAAAAGAAAATTTAATAAAACCCGGGCGTGGTATTTTTATTACAGATAAATATACCGAGCGGGGCAAATGGATGGATGGATGGGAAAGCCGCCGCAAGCGCACACCCTGCCACGACTGGGCTGTAGTGCAGTTAGCCGCACCCGGCAGCATAAAAGGTTTTGATATTGATACTAATTTTTTCCTGGGCAATCATCCGCCACAGGCATCTGTAGAAGCGGCCAATATAGCAGATGCTGATCCCATTACAGACTGGGAAAATGTAACCTGGAAAGAAATTTTACCCAAATCAAACTTAGATGCAGGCAGCCAGAATTTTTATGAGAGCAGCAGCAACGAAATATTTACCCATATCCGATTGCATATTTATCCCGATGGTGGCGTAGCAAGATTGCGGGTGTATGGAGAACCATTTAAAAATTGGGAAGCAGTGAGCAGCGATGAAATCATAGACCTGGCTTCGGCACTTAACGGTGCAAAAGCACTGGCCTGCAATGATATGTTTTTTAGTGATATGAGTAATCTGCTCATGCCCAACCGTGGTGCCAATATGGGCGATGGCTGGGAAACCAAACGCAACCGCACACCCAACAACAGGGATTGGGTAATAATAAAACTGGCGCATGAAGGAACCATTGAAAAAGTGTTGGTTGACACCTGCCACTTTAAAGGCAACTACCCCGACAGTTGCAGTATAGAAGCCTGCAACAGCAGGAGCGATGAAGAACTGCTGCATGATACCATACAATGGCAAACCATTTTACCTCCAGATAAATTAAGTGCAGATGCAGAACATGAATTTGCAGTAGAAAATAAAAATATTTTTACGCATGTACGATTAAATATTTTTCCGGATGGTGGCATCAGCCGCTTAAGATTATTTGGTAAAAAAGCATAAGGCATGAGTGGATATTTTTTGTTGGCTGTATTGTTTATTGTATTAATCATGCTGGTGATTATTACTTACTGGCTGCGTACGGTGCAGAAAAATAATGAGGCAGAAGATGAAACGAATGCAGAAAAAACAATTGCAGAAAAATACAATGTTGTTACTTCTCAAACTTTTATTTACACTGCTATACTGCTCACCACAATCGGTATCATCGTTTCTATTTATTTGATTGTAAAAGGTACTATTTGGGAAGGGCACCTCATGGAGTGGATGAATATTGTGGTGCGTTTAATGCACATCACATTTGGCATAGCATGGATTGGTGCATCTTTTTATTTTGTGTTTTTAGAAAATGCGCTCAACCGCACCAAAGATATAAGAGATGAACTGGCAGGCAATCTATGGGCCATTCATGGTGGTGGTTTTTATTATTTAGAAAAATATAAAACAGCACCCAAAACAATTCCAAAACATTTGCACTGGTTTAAATACGAAGCCTATTTTACCTGGCTCTCTGGTTTTTGTTTGTTGTTTGTAGTATATTATTTTAATGCCAAATCTATTTTAATTGATAAAAATATTTTAAACATCGGGCCACTTACAGGAATAGGAATAGGCGTAGCATCTTTTATTGTTGCATGGGTATTGTATGATCTGCTTTGTAAAACTGCATTGGTAAAACAATCTATCCTGTTTGCAATTATCGGGTTTATTATTTGTGTAGGGTTTGCCTGGTTTTATTGCCGGGTATTTAGTGCAAGGGCAGCCTATATGCATTTTGGTGCCATGCTGGGTACCCTCATGGCGGCCAATGTTTTTTTTGTAATTATCCCTGCGCAAAAAGCCATGGTAAAAGCTGCCAGCCTTGGCCTGCCGCTCAATCCGCAGTTGGGCAAAAATGCCCTGCTGCGTTCTGTGCACAATAATTATTTTACACTGCCCGTGTTGTTTGTTATGATCAGCAATCATTTTCCCACTACTTTTGGATACGAATATCCCTGGGTAATTTTAGCAATTATTACCTTGGGTACTGCCGGTGTAAAACATTACCTTAACCAAAAAGAAAAAGGACAGTTAAGTGTGTGGGTATTGCCCGCATCTATTTTAATTTTGCTGGCAGCGGCTTATATTTCTGCCCCTGCAAAACCAGGTGCATGCAATGAGGAGATAAGTTATAGCCAGGTAAACAGCATCATTCAAAGCAGGTGTATAAGCTGCCACTCTGCTGCACCCACCGATGATTTTTATAAAGCCCCGCCAAATGGAGTGGCTTATGATACACCGGAAAAAATTGTACAGTTAAAAGATAAAATTATGCAGCGGGTAGTGGTTACCAAAACAATGCCCCAAAATAATAAAACCAATATCACCGAAAAAGAAAGAGACATCATCCGCTGCTGGATAAACCAGGGAGCATCTTTAAAATAAATAATTATGACATTAAAAGATTTTAATAAACTGGATGAAGCCGCCGCAAAAGAATTGCTGGCTACCGCCTGTGGCTCTGGCCGCTGGCAAATGCTGATGATGGAAAAATTTCCATTTGCATCGGAAACAGAAATGGTAAAAACCGCTGCCGATTTATGGTACGACAGCTGCAGCCGGGAAGACTGGATGGAAGCATTTGCACAGCATCCAAAAATTGGTGAAACCCAAAACCTGGAAGAAAAATTTCCGGCTACCAAACACCTGGCCAGCAGCGAACAGGCCGGCGTAAAAACCGCACCAAAAGATATGATAGACTTGCTGGCTAAGGCCAACGATTTGTATGAAGCTAAGTTTGGTTTTATATTTATTGTTTTTGCCACAGGCAAATCGGCTGCAGAAATGCTGCGCATCCTGCAGGACAGAAGCAGCAACCATCACGAAGAAGAAATTATCATTGCCATTGGGGAGCAATTAAAAATAACCATTCAGCGCTTTAAAAAAATAATTAAAGCTGCAAACTGGGGCACTGTACAACCCAGCCAGCTCAGCACTCATGTGCTGGATACTTCTGCCGGATGCCCGGCCAGCGACATGACCATCCGCCTCAAGCATTTTGTAAACAATACCTGGTACACCCTTGCGCAGGGCGTAACCAATGCCGATGGAAGAGTGGCCGACCTCCTGCCCTCCGGTAAAAATGCAGTGCCCGGAAATTATAAAATGGTTTTTGAAACCAGCAATTATTTTAAATTAAATAACATCAAAGGTTTTTACCCGGTGGTAGAAATAAATTTTACCGTATGGGATGAAACGCATTATCATGTGCCACTGCTGTTAAATGCTTTTGGGTATTCCACTTATAGAGGCAGTTAGTTTAAGGAGTTTCAAAGGTTTCAAAGGTTTAAGAAGTTCAAGAGGTTCAAGAGGTTCAAGAGGTTTCAAAGGTTTGAGAGGTTCCGTAAACATTCAATGTAGAAAAGTGCTTATTTATAAATTTCCAATTTCGCTTGCAGCCGAACTGGTAAAATAAAAATTTAAGCTCTTTGTAAATGACAGTAAGAAAAAAAATTCTCAGCTTCGCTGCGAAAAAAATCTTGCCACAAAGACACTAAGGCACTAAGTATAAAAAAAAGCAAAGCTTTTTTCCTTTGTGGCTTTGTGCCTTCGTGGCTAAAATCATTTTTTGCAAAAAAAAAATTGTTTGTCAGCCTTTTAAAAATACTTGTCATTAGCAGGAACGAAGGATCTGTGACCGCAACTTTTTGCGATGCTTCGTTCCTAAGCATGGCAGTCCGGGAGTTTCAAAAGGTTTCAAAGGTTCAAGAGGTTTCAAATGTTTGAGAGGTTAGCAAACATTTATTGTAGTATAGTTCTTTGCTTATAGATTTTCAATTTCTTTTACAACCTTGCCCTGTCATGCTGAGGTATGTTTTGATTGTTTTCAAAGTTTTCATTTTTTTATTTCAATTTTTGAGAAGCCTCTGCCGGCCTCGAAAAAATAGCGTTAAGAAATTTACGGAATGGAGCGTAACAGCAAAAATGATGATAGATGAATAAAAGATGATAATACTATTGGATGATTTTTATAACAATGCTCATGCTTAGCTTTTTTGCTGTAGCGAAATGAAGAAAATTTTAGCGTATTTTTTCGCAGCCTTGATTTTTTTTGTTACTTTTTTG
>JAYVGA010000589.1:0-9499 GCA_043772635.1 Chitinophagaceae bacterium | reverse complement strand
GCCAGCACATATTCTGCAATGTAGATAGGTATTTCTTTTTTATCAAATGGATTGATGGCATAAGCTCCGGTAAAACATCCGGTAATTTGTTTTACTTCGGCCTGCCGTTCCCTATCGCTGCGGCTCTTAACATAGTGCAAATATTTTTCTATTTCTTCTTTTTTATCAGCAGTTGTTATTTGAGCTACCAGCTCATGCTCCGGGGCAACCACCATAAAATCTACTCCAAAAATAGTGTCGGGCCTTGTTGTATAAACCCGCAAAAACTTCGTACTACCGATTTCTGACAACTGCTGCCCTTCTGTTGTCTGTCGTCCGTCATCCGTCGTCTTTATTTCAAAATCCATCTCCGCCCCTTCACTCTTTCCAATCCAGTTTCTTTGCATCTCTTTCATGCTTTCGCTAAACTGTACCGTTTCCAGTCCTTCCAGCAACCGGTCGGCATAAGCCGTAATGCGCAGGTACCATTGCCGCATTTTCTTTTTTTCTACGGGGTGGCCGCCACGTTCGCTTACACCATTTACAACCTCATCGTTGGCCAGTACGGTGCCCAGGGCTTCGCACCAGTTTACTTCGCCATAAGCACAAAATGCCAGGCGACGTTTCATTAAAATATCTTCCTGTTGTTTTTTTGAAAATCCGTTCCATTCTTCTGCAGTAAAATGAGTGCCGGGTATGGGCTCGCCGCTCTTGGGCAATGCACCTGTTGTTTCATACTTTTTAATGAGCAAAGAAATGTGCAGTGCTTTTTTTTGTGTATTACAGAAATAACTATTGAAGAGCTGTAAAAAAATCCATTGCGTCCATTTATAAAAAGAAGGATCGCTGGTGCGCACTTCCCTTTCCCAATCGTAGCAAAAACCAATTTTATCTAACTGGCTTTTAAAAGTGGCAATGTTTTTTTCGGTAGTATCTGCCGGGTGCTGGCCGGTTTCTATGGCATACTGTTCTGCAGGCAAACCAAAACTATCAAAGCCCATTGGATGCAATACATTAAATCCTTTTAATCTTTTATAGCGGCTGTAAATATCGCTGGCAATATAACCCAGCGGATGCCCTACATGCAGGCCCGCACCACTGGGGTAGGGAAACATATCCAGCACATAACATTTTGGTTTTACAGATTCGTTAGAAACCCTGTACACTTTTTTTTCTCTCCAGTAATCCTGCCATTTTTTTTCAATCCCATCAGGACCATTAAACTTATATTCCATTTTTATTTTTTTATGCCTGTCACAATTTTTTATACGTGCCTGGCTTTTTAATTTCGATCAAACTTTATTTGGCGCCTGCCCCTATGCTTACGTAGGGGTCGCACTCTTGTACATTATATAAATATTCAGCAAAAAAATGATGTGATGTAATTTTTTATTTTAACAAATTAATAAGCCTGTGCAGAGCCTCATTAAAAATATATTTACCGGTCATTCGTTTTTATGCAGTGGGCAAATTTAAAGTAAAGCAGGTAAAAACCTTTATTTTTGCCGCAGTTCTAAAAAGCTTATACAAAAAAATACATTGGCCATTGATGTTGAAAAATGTTTTGTTGCCCAATGGCTGCCTGATAGAACGGATACCCCGCTGAAGCCTTGTGTATGGCTCTGTGGCGGAGTAGCAGTGATAGCAGGAACCCAGGCTCAATAAGGGTTATATGCCCACGGCCCCAAAAATAAACTAATAAACAAATAAATTATTTATGTCTCAATTCGGAAAATCGGCCAGCAAAAGAGGAAAACCTACCTACGCATATGCCATTATTGGTGTGGCACTGGTATTATTTTTATTTGGTATTGTAGGATGGTTTTTTTTAAACCTGCGCAAAACCGGCGATTATTTTAAAGAGAACATTCAGGTGCATGCTTTTCTTAGCCCCACGGCTGCTAAAAAACAAATAGACAGTCTTACCAGTTTTATTGGCAGCATACCTTATGCTAACAGGGTAGAATATGTAACCAAAGAAATGGCTATTAAAAGTTATACTTCGGAAAACGACAGCAGCTGGAAAAAAATTATTGATGCCAACCCATTACCGGAGAGTATTGATTTTTACATTAAAGCAGATTATGTAGAAGAAGACAGCCTTAATAATCTTGCCACACTTTTGCAAACCACTTATCCTGGTGTAATATCGGAATTTCAATTTCCTACAGAAACAGTTACCAAAGTGAGTAGCTATGTAAAAACTGCAGGCATTATTTTTTTAATTGCAGCCATACTACTTACCATACTGGTGGTTTTTTCTATTGATAATACCATAAGGCTGGCCATGTACAGCAACCGTTTTTTAATTAAAACCATGCAAATGGTAGGTGCTACCCGTGGCTTTATAGCAAGGCCCATAAACCAGCGGGCTGTTATTAATGGCTTAATATCGTCTGCCATTGCCATTGCTGCGGTGTGGGGCAGTGTGATGCTTATTGAAAACATGATTCCCGGCTTTGTGCTGCTGCACGATACCAGGGGATTACTGGTATTGTTTTTAATTATTATTATACTGGGCGTTACCATTTCGCTGGTAAGTACACACCGCTCTGTAATTAAATATTTGCGGATGAAACTGGATGAACTTTACTGAGAAGATTTCAAAGGTTTAAGAGGTTGAAACTTTTTTGAACCCAAAACAATTCTGAATAGTACAGTATTGCTCCGAATGTTGAACCTCTTAAACGTTAAACCTCTTGAACATTGAACCTTTTAAAACTTTCCATTATATTGCAGCCTGATAAATAAAATAATATGTCAAAAGATACAAATAAGAAAAACGTAGTTATCAATACCCCGATGTTTGGTAAAGAAAATTATATGTGGATGCTTGCCGGCCTGGCGGTACTGGCCCTGGGTTTCTTTTTAATGGCAGGAGGTAAAAGTAGTAACCCTGCTGTGTTTGATGCTAAAGAAGTGTACAGCACTACCCGCATTACCATTGCACCCCTGCTTATTATTGCCGGTTTTATTATTGAAATTTTTGCCATAATGAAAAAGCCAAAAGGGGTAGTTTAAAGGAGGCCAATGGTCAAAGGTCAATGGTGAATGGTCAATGCCTGCCCCTATATTTTTGTAGGGAGTCAGTAGGTCAGTGGTCATTATGAAAAATTCTTTAAGGGTGAGGCCAGTATATTTTTATAAAAAGTTTGCGCTGTATAACACAGCGCTTTTTTTTAATTTTTCTTTTTAAATTCTTAACCACATTTACCTAACGATCTAATGACCTATTGACCCAATGGCTTAATGCCCCAATGACTTATTGACCTAACATACTACAAAAAATTAAAATTAAATGACCACCTACCAATCCATCATCATCGCCATAGTAGAAGGCCTTACAGAATTTATACCCATATCATCTACCGGCCATATGATCATTGCATCCAAGGCACTAAATGTGCCCGACAATGAGTTTACAAAAATGTTTACGGTAGCCATTCAATTGGGTGCCATACTTGCCGTGGTAGTGCTGTACTGGAAAAAGTTTTTTGATTTTAAAAACCTGAGTTTTTATTTAAAATTAATAGTGGGTGTAATACCTGCTCTTGTACTTGGTTTTTTACTGAGTGATAAAATAGATGAACTGCTGGAAAGCACCACAACCGTAGCCATTGCCCTGCTGCTGGGAGGTATCATCCTTTTATTTATAGACAATATGTTTAAGAACCCCAGCATACACGAAGAAAAAGAAATTTCTTTTGCAGGCTCCTTTGTAATTGGTATTTGGCAGTGCCTGGCTATGGTGCCGGGTGTGAGCCGCAGTGCTGCTTCTATTATTGGTGGTATGCAGCAAAAACTTACCCGCAATACTGCTGCAGAATTTTCTTTTTTCCTGGCTGTGCCTACAATGGCGGCTGCCACGGGTTATAAATTATTAAAACACTATAGCAGCACCGGCGGTTTTACCGGTGAAGAAATAAAATTGCTGGCCATTGGAAATGTTGTAGCATTTATTGTGGCGTTGATAGCCATAAAATTTTTTATTGGTTTTTTAAAAAAATACGGTTTCAGGGTGTGGGGTATTTATAGAATTGTTGTGGGTATATTGCTGCTCATACTCATACAAACCGGTTATCTAAAGGCTTAAAGTTTTATGTGTTTGCAATAAAATAGTATATTCAATGCTTATTTTATTAAACCATGCAAACCGCCTCTAAAAAAGTAATAAACGGATGGGCCATGTACGACTGGGCCAATTCTGTTTACAACCTCGTAATTACCACCACTTTTTTTCCTGCTTATTTTGCTGCAGTTACCGGCGCACAAAACTCGCAATTTAAAGATGGTATAAATTTCATGGGCAGAAATTTTGTGAATACTGAACTTAAAGATTATGTACTTTCCTTTGGGTTTTTAATCATAGCTTTTTTATCGCCGGTGCTTTCTTCTATTGCCGATTACAAAGGCAATAAGAAAAACTTTATGCGCTTTTTTTGTTACCTCGGTGCCATAAGCTGTTCTCTCATGTTTTTCTTTGATGGAAACCATGTAACGCTTGGACTGGTATGTTTTATGTTTGCCGGTATTGGTTTTTATGGAAGCCAGGTTTTTTACAATTCTTATTTGCCGGAGATTGCTGCGGAGAAAGACATGGACCGCATCAGTGCAAAGGGATATACCATGGGATATATTGGAAGTGTTCTTATGCAAATGATAGGTTTTGCCCTTGTTATTGCCATGCCGGATAATCCGCTTCCCTTAAAAATTACTTTTTTACTGGTAGGTATATGGTGGGTGGCTTTTGCACAAATTACATTTTTCCGCCTGCCTATGAGCCCTAAAACAGAACGTAAAGCAAAAACACATGCACTGGCAAATGGTTTTCACGAACTGCAGATTGTGTGGAATCAGCTAAAGCATATGCCCACACTTAAAAGATTTTTATCTGCTTTCTTTTTTTACAGCATGGGTGTGCAAACCGTTATGCTCATAGCCATAGATTTTGGTATTAAAGAATTAAAACTGGAAAACAGTAAACTTATTATTACAGCCGTTATCATACAGCTGGTGGCTATTGCGGGCGCATTTACAATGAGTAAACTGTCTGCTATGTATGGCAATATTAAAGTGCTCATTTTTACAGTGCTCCTGTGGATTGGAGTTTGTATTGCCGGCTATTTTATGCAAACAGAGATGCATTTTTATATCATTGCATCGCTGGTAGGTTTGGTAATGGGCGGCATACAATCCCTAAGCCGCTCTACTTACAGCAAGATGATGCCGCCCACAAAAGACACCGCATCTTTTTTTAGTTTTTATGATGTAACAGAAAAACTGGCCATTGTGATAGGCCTGTTTAGTTTTGGTTTTATAGAAGGGCTTACGCATAATATGCGCAATTCTATTTTAGCCCTGATTATATTTTTTATTTTAGGCCTGCTGTTTCTTTTGCTTACTTACCGGGTACAAACAAAACAGGCTGCTATAGCATAATATTTATCGTAATTTTATTGTATGGACACCATTATTGTAAAACCAAGAAATAAGGAAGAGCTGGAGCTGGTATCCTCCTACCTTAAGCGTAAAAAAATCCGCTCTGTTGTGCAAAAAAAAGAGAGCTTAAAAAAGAAAAAAGCCAAAGTCGAATTTTTAAAAAGCCTGGAAGGCAGGCTGAAGGAAGTGCAGCTACATATGGAAGGGAAAATAGAATTAAAAGACTGGGACGAAGTATATAAAAGTTTATAAAATATTTTTCTGCAATGTCATTTATCATCATACCCAATAAGTCCTTCCTTTCTGATTTAAAAAAGCTGTCAAAAAAATATCCTTCTGTAAAAGAAGATGTAAATCTAATAGCATCTCTCCTTAAAGAGAATCCATCAATAGGAGAAGCTTTGGGAAAAGATTGCTACAAAATAAGAATATCCATAAAATCTAAAGGGAAAGGAAAAAGTGGTGGCGGCAGGTTAATTACCTGCGTAAAAATTATTGAAAATACTGTTTACTTATTGGCATTGTATGATAAGTCTTCTATAGAGAAAGTTTCTGATGAAGACCTTAAAAAAGATTGAGCGAAATAAAATTATAAATGAAACTTTACACTATTAATACCGGTTATTTTAAATTAGATGGCGGCGCTATGTTTGGCGTGGTACCAAAATCTATGTGGAACAAAATAAACCCTGCCGATGAAAATAATATGTGCAGCTGGGCATTGCGCTGCCTGCTTATAGAAGATGGCAACAGGCTTATACTGGTAGATAACGGCATGGGGGATAAACAGGATGAAAAATTTTTTGGTCATTATTATTTACATGGCAATGATACGCTGGATAAATCGCTGGCTGCCCATGGCTTTAACAAAAATGATATTACTGATGTATTGCTTACCCATCTGCATTTTGATCATTGTGGCGGAAGCATAACAAGAGATGGAGACAAGCTGGTACCTGCATTTAAAAATGCTGCTTACTGGAGCAATGCCCGCCATTGGAAATGGGCCACAGAACCCAACGACAGGGAAAAAGCATCTTTCTTAAAAGAAAATATTTTACCCATGCAGCAAAGTGGCCAACTGAAATTTATTGAAACCCATGCCACCGATTTTCCTGAAGGCATTATGATACGCCAGGCTTTTGGCCACACCGATGCCATGATGCTGCCCCAGGTAAATTACAAAGGAAAAACGATTGTGTTTATGGCAGACCTGCTGCCTTCTGCAGGGCATATACCGCTGCCTTATGTAATGGCTTACGATATGTTTCCACTTACTACCTTAAATGAAAAAAAAGTATTTTTAACCGAAGCGCAGCAAAATGATTTTGTATTATTTTTTGAGCATGATCCTTTAATAGAATGCTGCACGCTGCAAATGACGGAGAAGGGAATAAGACCACTGCAAACTTTTAAACTGAGTGAGTTGTAGGTTACCTCACACTCAGCAAAGATGTAAGGGGGTACCTTAAATTTTTATAACTCATCATATCTACTTTTATACTGCCTACAGATATGGGGCTTTCTACCCTTAGCAGTAAATGGTTGGGATCGTCGCTTACCCAGGCGGTCATTTTTTCGCCGCCATCAAACATAGTACCTTTTACCAGAAGGGGTTTAAACTTAATGGCACTAAATTTACCATACTTGGTTTTTATTTTTTCTTTGCCCATGTAGCGGATGTATAAATGATATATTTCATCATCCAGGAACATATCAAAAGGAATTTTATCGCCGGGCTTGTATTTATTAAAATTAATATTGCGGGCATAATACATAGAGCTTACCACATCCTGCATGCAGTCGGTAATTTTAAAAACGCCATTGGTGCTTACGGCAGTATTGGTATTTTGGTTAAAGGTTACATTGTTATAAATCTTGTGCCCGCCTTCATCTACATTTCTAATAAATTTAATTGGCAGCAAAGTAGCGGTATCTACATAACTTTCATAACGGTCTCTTACTTTAAAAAAATTATCAAAAAAAGAATAGGATTTTCCTTCGCCCACAAAATGATATACCGGCCTGCCGTTATAGCGCTCCAGGGTTGTGCTAAAGGTAGCTTCGCCTGCACCTATATAAGCGCCCAGGGTATAAAATACTTTCATCGTAACCAGCTCACCTGCTTTAAAAGCGGTATTGGTTATGCCACAAAAATCATTTTTTGGGGAAGCAGGAACGGGTACAAAACTGGTTAAAAAAACAATCAATACCGGTAAAAAGGGTTTAAGGATTCTCATCATTTTCTGTTGTAATTTTTATTCCTAATATTAATATACTTCCTATAATGGCCGGCAGTACCAGGTTTATTAACCATATGCCCAGTGCTGCTGCCTGTATGCCCAAAATATTTGTACTGTACAATTTAAAAATTTCTACCATTGCTGTAGCCCTTAAAGGAAGCTCTGTAAAACCAATGGTAGGTGCCATAGTCATTAGCAGGTAAAAAACCGATAATAGCCAAAAACATAAATGATAATTTATACCCACCTGCATAACGCTGAGCAGCAGCATATATTGCAATATAAATACCAGGTACCGCAGTAAAGATAAAAACAAAATTCTTAACAATTGTTTACCGCTGAACTCATCTAACAGCCGCACATATTTTAAAGGCTTTGCCAAAAATTTTACCTTCTCCATTAAATGTATGAGCCACCCAATACGCAGGTAAAACAACATCATAAAAAAACTTAAAAAAATACAAACCCATAATAAAGTATTGCTGAGCACCTGCGGAATAAAGGTAAAAGCCGCAGCATCTTTGCCGGGTATAAATGTAAGCATCAGCAGGCCAATGGTACCCATTACAATGGTAACGGTTAACTGGCTGATGCTTCCTAAAATAGTAAGAGAGATAGCCCTTAGCCGGTTATGTTCCTGCACAAATAAAATACGGCCTCCATATTCTCCAATACGGTTTGGAGTAAGCATAGTAATACTGCAGCCAGCCATTACAGATTTAAACGCTTTTATGAGCGAAAATTTTTCCAACGGTTTTATTAGGAGTTGCCACTTACGGGCTTCCAGCCCATAGTTTGCAAACATGAGCAGGAGTACCAGCCAGAATGCAGGGTTGTGCCAACTGTTTTTTATCTGCTCCCAGCGCTGCGGCAAATCGGGTTGCTGTGCTATTTGTTTATATAAACTATAGCAGAGTACAATAAAGAGAAGAGGCCCCAGCAGGTACTTGATTATTATTTTGATACTTTTGTTCAGCTAATAAATATTTGTTGGTAAAAATAGGCTGCCCATTGCAAAAAAAATCAAAAATCATTTTAGGAATAGATCCGGGTACGGTTATCATGGGTTTTGGATTGATAAAGATTACCAATAAAGATATAGCCCTGCTGGATATGGGCGTACTAAAATTATCTGCCAAACTTGATGCCTATGAGCGGCTCGAAAAAATTTATTATACCGTACAGGAGTTAATTGTTTTACACCGCCCCGACAGCTTTGCCATTGAAGCGCCCTTTTTTGGAAAAAATGTACAGAGTATGCTAAAGCTGGGCAGGGCGCAGGGTGTGGCCATTGCTGCCGCCATGCAGGCAGGCCTTACCGTTAGCGAGTACTCTCCCAAAAAAGTAAAACAATCTATTACCGGTAATGGAAATGCCTCTAAAGAACAGGTATTAAAAATGCTGCAGCGCATGCTGCACTTTTCAGAAGAACCCAAATATTTTGATGCTACCGATGCACTCTCTGTTGCCGTGTGCCATCATTTTCAGGATCATCCTTTATTACAGAGCCCCGGTAAAAAAGTAAACGGCTGGAAAGATTTTATTGCGCAAAACCCCGGGAGGGTGGGGTGAAAGGTTTGTGGGGTTTCAAAGGTTTAAGAGGTTCCAAAAGTTTAAGAAGTTTCAAAGGTTTAATAGGTTTCAAAGGTTTAATAGGTTTCAAAAGTTAAAAAGGCTTAATGCGTTTAAAGTTTTATGGTTCTTTAGATTGGTATATATAATTTAAATTGCGAAGCACATCATCAACTGCAAACTGCAAACTGCAAACTGCAAACTGCAAACTGCAAACTGCAAACTGCAAACTGCAAACTGCAAACTGCAAACTGCAAACTGCAAAC
>JAYVGA010000588.1:0-3176 GCA_043772635.1 Chitinophagaceae bacterium | reverse complement strand
TGGAAACCAACAATACTATACGTTTAAAAATGAAAGACGTAGATACTGTAGAGGAACATTCTACCCATGTAATACTCAACACAGGCTCCCCTCATTATGTAAAATTTGTAACAGACCTTGTAAATGTAGATGTAGAAGAAACCGGAAGAAATATAAGAAACAGCAACCATTTTGCCCCCTACGGCATTAATGTAAATTTTGTAGAAAGCACAGGCGAAGACGGCATATTTGTGCGCACTTACGAACGGGGTGTAGAAGATGAAACCCTTAGCTGTGGCACAGGTGTTACAGCCTCGGCACTTATGAGCGCACACAACGAAAGAGGTTTTAACCGGGTAGAGGTAAAAACCCCGGGGGGGCGCTTAAGTGTAGAGTTTAATAAAGTAGCAGATAAACAGTTTACCGATATATGGCTTTGCGGCCCTGCAACATTTGTTTTTAAAGGAGAAATAGAAACAGCACCATGATTAACTCATTTAATATTGAAGAACATAAAACCATTGCAGTAGATAAGCCTGCTTCCGGTACCTGGGTAAATGTATTGCCACCCCTAAAACAGGAAGAGTTTTCGGAGCTTAGCAGGGAGCTTAATATTCCCCTGGATTTTTTAAAAGATTCCCTTGATATTGATGAAAGAAGCAGGTACGAAATTGAAGACGATACAAAACTCATTGTTATAAAAACACCTACCGAAAACAATTCTTTTAACGAGAGTGATGCATTTTATGTAACTATTCCTATTTGTATAATTCTTACTGCCAAACAGATTGTAACTGTAAATTCTTTTGAAAATGAAGCCATCAAAAAATTTCTAACCAGTTTTCAAAACCGGCGGCCCGACAAAATGAATATGATGGTGCTGAAAATTTTTGAAAAAATTACTACCAATTTCCAGGAGCATCTGAAAGAAATAAATCACCGCCGCAATACTGTAGAGCAGCGCCTGTACGATTCTAACAGGAATGAAGAACTGCTGCAGCTGATGCGCATACAAAAAAGCCTGGTATATTTTGTTACGGCTTTGCGCAGCAATGAACTGCTGATGATGAAAGTGGCCCGCACAAATTTTTTAGGATTAAACGAAGATGAAAAAGATTTTCTGGATGATTTAATTATTGAAACCTCCCAGGCGCTGGAAACAGCAAACACTTACACCAATATATTAAGCAGTACCATGGATGCTTATGCAAGTATCATCAGTAATAACCAAAACGTAGTGCTTAAAAGATTAAGTACTCTTACTATCTTTCTCAGCATTCCTATTTTAATAGCAAGCATATATGGCATGAATGTGCCACTGCCTTTCCAGGATTCTACGCATGCCTTCTGGATACCTTCCTTAATTTCTTTAATTATCCTTGGCTACGCCATTTATTATTATTTCCGGTCTGCAAAAAAATAAACCATGTTTAATATACGGGTATATGGTATTTTAATAAATGAGCAAAAGCAGGTATTGGTAAGCGATGAATTTATACGAGGAAATTATTACACCAAGTTTTGCGGTGGCGGTTTGGAAAAAGGCGAAGGAACCATTGATTGTTTAAAGCGGGAATTTATGGAAGAAATGAATTTGCCCATAACAATAATGGAACATTTGTACACCACCGATTTTTACCAGCAAAGTGCCTTTAACCCTGCACACCAGATTATTTCTATTTATTATCTTGTAGAGCCTTTGGCAAAAATTACTGTTCCGCTGCGCAGCAATATTTTTGAGTTTGATGAACAGCAACTAAAAGTTTATGAGGCTACCGGCGAAACAGAAACCTTTCGCTTTATAAACTGGGAGCTGTTTTCAGAAGATTCGGTTACCTTACCCATTGATAAAGTAGTAGCCAAACTGATAAAAGAAAAATTTAAATGATAAATGACTTTTTTACCCGGGAAATTATTTTAGAAAATGAAAGGGCAAAGTTAGAGCCGCTGGAAGAAAAACATTTTGAATTGCTTTGGCCCATAGCATCGCAAAAAGAAATATGGCAGTTCACATCTGTAAAGGTGAATACAGAAGAAGATTTTAAAAAATATTTTTACGAGGCATTATCAGAAAGAAAAAATGCACTCTCCTACCCCTTTGCCATTTTTGATAAACAACAAAATAAATATGGAGGCAGTACCCGCTTTGGTAACATAAGTTTACGAAACAAACGCCTGGAAATCGGGTGGACATGGTATCACCCCCAATTGCAAAAAACAGGATTAAACCGTGCCTGCAAATTCTTATTGCTCCGTTACGGATTTGAAACCATGGGCCTTAACCGCATAGAATTAAAAACAGCATTAACCAACGAAAAATCGCAACTGGCCATTGCTAAAATTGGTGCAAGCAAAGAAGGCATTTTAAGAAATCATATCATTAATGATGATGGCACAATGAGGCACTCTGTTCTGTTTAGCATCATCAAAGAAGAATGGCCCGCAATAAGACAGGGAATTTTTAAAGCATTTTAAATTTTATTTTTTTCAACATAAAACTAACCAGCATGCAACATTTTAAACAAAACCTGTTTGCCGTATTTTTTATTCTTAGTGTATTTTTTATTTCCTGCAGCCAGCCAGGTACAAAACAGGTTTCTGCAACAAATAATTATTTTACAAAAGCGGATACTTCTGTGCAAACAGGCGGCATTAAAATAGTTTCTATACAAACACCCAAAGGAAAATTTAATGTATGGACAAAACGTTTTGGCAATAACCCCAAAATAAAATTGCTTTTGCTAAATGGTGGCCCCGGCGCCACACATGAATATTTTGAGTGTATGGAAAGTTTTTTACCTGCTGAAGGAATAGAATTTATTTATTACGATCAGTTGGGCTGTGGCAATTCTGATAATCCAAAAGATACTTCTATGTGGGATCTGGGCCGGTATGTAGAAGAAGTAGAACAGGTGCGCCAGGCATTAAATTTAACCAATGATAATTTTTATTTGCTCGGTCATTCCTGGGGTGGTATACTGGCCATGCAGTATGCATTAAAATACCAGGATAATTTAAAGGGATTAATCATCAGCAATATGATGAGCAGCTGCCCCGATTATGGAAAATATGCACAGGATGTTTTGGCAAAACAGTTTGATCCAAAAATACTGGATACCATAAGGCAGATAGAAGCAAAAGGAGATTTTGAAAACCCAAAATATATGCAACTGCTGATGCCCAATTTTTATGCAAAA
>JAYVGA010000587.1:0-4238 GCA_043772635.1 Chitinophagaceae bacterium | reverse complement strand
GCAGCTTGCTTATATAAAAGATTGGGGCGGCCATTTTGTAATTCCCATACCTGCTTTACAAATTATTTAGTAAGTCATGAAAAAAATATTGGTAACCGGTGCCACAGGTTTTATAGGTAACTATGTTATTGAAGAATTAATTAAACAGGGCTTGCAAGTTGTTGCCACTTCTGTTAATAAAACAAAAGCAACTGCACAACACTGGTACCACCTGGTACATTATATTCCTTTTGATTTGAACGATTTTGATCAGCAGGTTAATTATCAAATTTTTTTTAACAACCCCGATGCAGTAATTCATTTAGCGTGGCAAGGGTTACCCAATTATAAATCGGCGTTTCATACAGAGCGCAACTTACCCCTTCATTTTAAGTTTATTAAAAATTTAGTGCAGCACGGGCAAAAAGATATTACGGTTACCGGCACTTGTTTTGAATACGGCATGCAGCAAGGATGTTTATCAGAAACAATGGAAGCCATGCCTGCAAATGCTTATGCCATTGCAAAAGATAAATTGCGCAGGCAATTGCAACAATTACAGTTGCAAAAATATTTTTGTTTAAAATGGGTAAGGTTATTTTACATGTACGGCTCAGGACAAAACCCAAATTCCTTACTTTCGCAGTTAGATAGCGCTTTGGAAAATGGCGAAGCCCGCTTTAATATGAGTGGAGGAGAGCAGATAAGAGATTATTTGCCGATGGAAAAAGCGGCAGAATATACAGTGAAGATAGCTTTGCAGCAAAACGTTACCGGTGTTATTAATTGCTGCAGTGGCAAAGGTATTACTGTAAAAGATTTTGTTGAAAATTATTTAAAGGAAAAAAATAAAAATATTGCTCTTAACCTTGGGTATTATCCCTATCCAGATTATGAGCCCATGAGTTTTTGGGGGGATGATAAAAAACTAAAAAAAATTTTGAATCCGGTTAGATAGGCGGATATTAATTAAAAAAATAAAAATTTGCTATGCATATTCGTAAACGAACAACCTGCAGGGTTTGTGGTTCTGCATCTTTAACACCAGTAATAGATTTAGGCCCGCAATATTTACAGGGCTCCTTTGTAAAGCCGGGTAAAGAAATGCCCTCTCAACGTAAAATAAATTGTTCGTTGGTAAGGTGCAATCCACAGGTTGATGAAAATGCCTGCGGGTTACTTCAAATGGAACATAGCGTGCCGCCTGAAATTCTGTATGCTGCTTATTGGTACAGAAGTGGCACTAACGCAACCATGCGTAACCACCTTAAAGATATTGTAACTACTACCCTTGCTTTGCTTAATAAAGACAATAGTAATGTGCTGGACATTGGATGTAATGATGGCACGCTCTTTAATTATTACCCCGAAAGTTTTACAAAATTTGGGTGCGATCCCAGCGATGTGGCACAGGAAGTAAAAGGTGCAAAAGTAGTGCAGGATATTTTTCCATCCGCAGAATTGAATAATGTGATAGGTACAAAAAAAATGGATGTCATCACCTCTATTGCCATGTTCTATGATTTAGAGGGTCCTGTGGATGTAGTAAAAAATATTAAACACTTTCTTTCTCCCCAGGGAATATGGGTTTTTGAAATGAGTTATATGCCCCATATGCTGGAGCTGGATAGCTACGATACCATTTGTCATGAGCATTTAGAATTTTACAGCCTTGCCGTGCTGGAAAAAATTGCTGCCATGGCAGACATGAAAATTTTCAAGATTTCTTTTAACGATATAAACGGCGGTAGCATTCGTTGTTATGCTACCCATAAAGAAAGCAGCCAGTATTATAATAAGGAGGATCATAAATATATGAATGAAGTGAGGCAAAAAGAGTTTGACCTGGAGCTGGATACTGATAAACCTTATGTAGCCTTTCAGTACAGGATAGAAAAAGTTAAAAATGATTTGCACGATTTACTGGTAAAATTGAAGAAGGAAGGAAAAAAAGTACACATATATGGTGCCTCCACAAAAGGCAATACAATTTTGCAGTGGTGCGATATTAATAACATGCTTGTACAGTATGCAGCAGAACGAAATCCTGATAAATATGGCGCCTCTACTTTGGGAACCAATATCCCTATTATAAGTGAAGCAGAAAGCCGTGCCATGAACCCGGATTATTACCTGGTGCTGCCATGGCATTTTAAACAAGAGTTTTTAGAAAGAGAAAAAGAAGCCTTAGATAAAGGAACTGGTTTTATATTTCCAATACCAACAATTGATATTTACAAAAAGGAATAATCTAATAACAGTACTACTTGTATTTGTAAAATTTAGTTGTTTATATTAATATTTGAGCTACATGAATTTATTAAGATTTTTAGGAAAATGCAAAAAAGCCTGGCATGTAATAACGCTTAAAGCAAAAACTACTTACTCGCAATCGGGGGAAGATGTGATTGTACAATATCTTTTTGATAGTTTAAAAATTGAAAAACCCACTTATCTTGAAATTGGTACCAACCAACCTTTGGTTTGCAACAACACTTACGGATTTTATGCAAAAGGGTGTTACGGGGTATGTATTGAACCGGATAAAAATATGGTTGGTGTAATAAAAAGAAAAAGACCTGATGATATTGTTTTAAATATTGGTATAGGATTAAGTGATAAAGATGATGCAACATTTTATTTATTTCCTGCTGCTATAAATGGGTGGAGCACTTTCTCAAAAGAAGAAGCTATTATCAGGGAAAAAGAAACTGGCATTTCTTTTTCGGCTATACAGGTAGGTTTAAAGCGGGTTAATGCAGTTATGGAGCATTATTTTAAACCATGGCCCAATTTTATTTCGATAGATGTAGAAGGGCTTGACCTGGATATTTTACACTCGATAAATTTTGAAAAATATAAACCCGAAGTAATTTGTGTAGAAACGATAACATTTGGGTATTTGAATAACACTGCTGAAAAAATAGCAGGTATAAGTGAGTTTATGCACTCCAACGGTTACTTTACTTATGCAGATACTTTTATTAATACGATCTATTGTAGAAAAGATGTATTTAAATAAATTTAAAAAATGACTGCAATTATTTTTGGAGCAAATGGCCAGGATGGTATTTATCTAGCAAAATTATTGCTTGCAAAGCAGTATAATATAATTCCCATTAACCGTGAAGCCGGGGGATCCATTTCATTAATTAGTGATTTTGAAAAGGTGAGCAATTTGGTAAAACAACATTTGCCTGATTATATTTTTCATTTTGCAGCTACTTCTTCCACCAGCCATGCTGTATGGCAACAAAACCATGATGCTATCAGTACAGGTACACTTAATATTCTTGAAGCAGTAAAAAAATATTCGCCCCAAACAAAAATTTTTCTTTCCGGCAGCGGGCTGCAATTTAAAAATGAAGGGAAACCCATTAAAGAAACAGCTGAATTTTATGCAGGTAGTATGTACGCTGTTAGCAGGATACATACCGTATATGCTGCCAGGTATTACCGCTCAATTGGTTTAAAAGTATATATTGGTTATTTCTTTAACCACGACAGTATATACCGTACAGAGCGGCACATAAATAAAAAGATTATCGAAACGGTAAAACGTATTGCTAAAGGCAGCATAGAAAAATTGCTGGTAGGGGATTTAACTGTAAAAAAAGAATTTGGATTTGCCGGAGATATTGTAAACGCCATAATGATACTGGTAGAGCAGGATGTGGTTTACGAAGCCGTGATTGGTACAGGAAAGGCGTATGCCATTAAGGAATGGGTTGACATTTGTTTTTCTCTATTTGGCCTCAATTGTAAAGAACATGTAGAACCAATGCCCGGTTTTTCTTCGGAGTATAAAGCACTGGTTTCTGATCCCTCGACTATTTATTCTTTAGGATGGAAACCGGAAACTGATATACATTTGCTGGCTAAACTGATGAGTATATAAGATGAAAAAGAAAATTCTGATTCTTACTTTGAATGATTATATCATTTATCAGCCATCTGTATTAAATCTTTACGATTATCTTACCCCACACTTTAACGTAACGGTAGTGTCTTTTAAACCCATGGGCGGCAATGCAAAAAAAGATGAAACCAGGAATATCATTTATTTAAATACCAATTATTTTTTAAAACATTTTTTTCAAAAAATTGATTTTATACTTTCTGTTTTTTTCAGGTATTTAAAAAAAATATTTCCTTCGGCAGCATATAATTATTTATACTACAATAAATATTTGCCTTACGTTTTAAAAGCAGGGATAAAAAGCAGGGGGCTTACGGGTGATATTATCATTGCTGCCGAT
>JAYVGA010000586.1:0-19205 GCA_043772635.1 Chitinophagaceae bacterium | reverse complement strand
AATTTTGCTATTTAATATTTATATTTTTTTTGCCGCAGATTCGCAGATTTAAATCTGCGAATCTGCGGCAAAAAAAATATAAATATTAAATAGCAAAATTTAATATTTTCTGTTGCATACAAAAGATCAGGACGAAAGTTTACTGAGTTCCGTAAAAAGTGCTTTCTGCTGTGCAGTAAGTTTGGTGGGTAATTTTATTTCGTATGTTACATACAAATCTCCCGCTTCGCCCTCTTTTTTATATACCGGAAAACCTTTTCCTTTAAGCCGTATTTTAGTGCCATGCTGTGTTTCAGGATTTACTTTTAGTTTTACTTTCCCCTTTAAAGTATCAATGGTAGTTTCTCCTCCAAGCAGGGCGGTATATAAATCTATAGTGGCTGTGGTAAACAAATCTTTTCCGGTTCTTTTAAACCGGAGATGATCTGGTATTAAAAAAGTAATAAACAAATCGCCGGCAGGTCCGCCATTTGCGCCTGCAGCTCCATGCCCTTTTAGTTTTAATACCTGCCCGTTTTCTATACCCGCAGGTATGGTAATGCGTATATTTTTTCCGTTAAAAGTAATAGTCTGCTGATGTGTTTCCATAGCATCAGTCAAACTAAGTTTTAATTCTGCATTGTAATCCTGTCCCTTTCTTTTGGTTTGCCTGCCAGGCCCGCCACCTCCAAACATTGATTCAAAAAATGAAGAAAAATCATGCTCCCCATCTCCACCAAAATGGTGGCTGCCTCCATGTGGCGATTGCCGCTGTTGTGCAAACTGGTCGGCATGCTCCCAGTCTTTTCCATAGCGGTCATATTTTTTTCGTTTTTCAGGATCGCCCAATACTTCATTGGCTTCATTTACCTGTTGAAAATTTTTATGGGCATTTTTATCATTGGGGTTAAGGTCTGGATGAAGCTTCCTGGCCAGTTTGCGGTAGGCTTTTTTTATTTCCTCGTCAGTAGCTTTTTTATCAACACCTAAAATTTTATAATAATCAATAAAGTCCATGTGAAAATATTTTTGTTGATGAAGTAAAGGTACAGCACAATTTTTTTGCCGGTACTTTTTAAAAACTGTTATGCCGCCGCCAAATTGCGTGGTAAGCTGGGAAGACGGAAAAACGGAAATTGATTTCTTGTATCAGAGTTTTATGATTAAGATTATTGGCCACAAAGAAACAAAAAAACAAAGGCTTCGCTTTAATATTTTTTTGCACCTGGCAAACGCTGATGCAAGACGGTAAGAAGAAAAGGCGGAAAATTATTATAAGTAAAACGCCTTTACTTTTCTCTGCAATTTTCATTATACTTTCTTTTTGCCATCATCCTTTTCCTCCTTTTTCGTAAATTGAGATACTATGGAAAAATTTAAGATTGTAATTTTCCTGATGGTGGTGCTTATTACACTTACAGCTATTGCCAATAAAAGAAAACTTCCGTATCCGGTTTTATTATTAGCCGCAGGTTTAATTATTGGGTTTGTTCCTCAATTGCCCGACCTGGCATTAAACCCCGATGTTGTTTTTGTGATTATTTTGCCACCACTTTTATACGATGCCGCTTCTAAAACTTCCTGGCACGAATTCCGCACATTAATCAGGCCCATATCTGCATTAGCTGTAACCCTTGTTTTTTTTACAACAGTAGCCGTGGCTGTTACCGCACATTTTCTTATGCCGGGGTTTAGCTGGCCGCTGGCTTTTGTGCTGGGAGCTGTGGTATCTCCGCCCGATGCAGTAGCAGCATCCGGAATTATAAAAGGCCTGGGACTTAATAAAAAAGTAATTACCATTTTAGAAGGCGAAAGCCTGGTAAACGATGCAAGTGCACTTATTGCTTACCGTTATGCTGTAACTGCAGTAACCACCGGAACATTTGTGTTATGGCAGGCGGGCATCCAGTTTTTGTTTGTAGCCGGTGTTGGTATTATTATAGGTGTGGTAATAGGATACCTGTTTGTGATAGCCCATAAATTAATAGGTAATTATCCTGTAGTAGAAACCTGCTTTACCCTGCTATCGCCTTTTATATCTTACCTGGCTGCAGAGCAGGTTCACACATCGGGGGTGCTGGCGGTAGTGAGTACAGGTTTGGTAATTTCCTGGAGATCGCCTGAGGTATTTTCTTATCAAACAAGAATGAGAACAAAATTGGTGTGGGATACCTTAATATTTTTACTGCATGGTTTTGTATTTATTCTTATCGGCCTTCAATTGCCGCTTATTATTAAAGGCCTGGGTAATTATCCTTTATCATCCTTATTGGGTTATGGTTTGGTAATAAGTCTTGTTACCATTATCGTACGTATTATCTGGGTTTTTGCCGGAAGCTTTTTGCAAAAACATTTTCAAAAAAAAGGTACAACAGCCGATGATGAACTGGCCAATGAAAACGAAAGCAATACCTGGAAAAATGTACTGGTAGTAGCCTGGACGGGAACAAGGGGTGTGATATCGCTGGCTGCCGCACTGGCCTTACCTTTATTGCTTGCAGATGGATCTCCTTTTCCCAAACGGCATTCTATTATTTTCCTGGCCTTTGTAGTAATTTTTGTAACGCTCGTGGTACAGGGGCTTTCGTTGCCCCTGCTTATAAAATAGTTAAAAATAAAACCCGCATTAAACACCGGTGCAGAAACAAAAGAACTGCAGTTATTTCTTGCCAGCAATACACTTAATTTTATAGAACAGCATTTAGAAGTGCCGTTAAACGATTCTTCAAAAGAGCAGTTGAAAAAAAAATACGAAACGCTTATAAATGATCTTACCAAAGAAATACGCCGGCAAAAGAAAGCTATAAATATTTATGGAAGTGTACCACCCTTGCCACCCGATGATGTACAAAATGCCAAATTGGATATCAGTAAATTTCAAAGGGCATTATTATTAAAAATACATAAAGAAGGAGAGTACAGCGATGGCGTAATAAGAAATGTAGAAAGAGAGCTGGATATAGATGAGCTGAAGTTAAACCAAACTATTCCCAAACAGGAAGTATAAATTATGTATGTTGCTGTATAGCGGTGCAAAAAATTAAACAGGATAAAAAAAATAGTATACTAAAAAAACAATGAAGAAGCAGATGAAAACTTTATGTTTAAAATAAAGCTGTTTCCCGATAGGATATTTTTTTAAAAAAATCTGGTACGCCACATCAGCAAAAATTGCTGAAGCGGGCGTTGCACTTTGTGCCAGAAATAAAAATTAGTTTTCAATTGCAGCGCAGTAAACGCTGCACTGCAGGTAACGGGCGTTATCAGGGCTGCAGTTTCACATTAAAAGCATTGGCGCCTTTGGGGCCCATTTCTACTTCAAAAATTACTTTGCTGTTTTCCTGCACGGGTTCTTTTAATCCGTTTAAATGTACAAAAATACTTTCCTGTGTGGCCTGGTCTTTAATAAAACCATAACCTTTGGCTGCATTAAAAAAGGTAACGGTACCTTTTCTTATCAGGTCTGCGGGGTCCATCTCCTGCTGGCGGGGCACACCAATTTCAATATCCTCCAGTTTTACCTTTCTCATTTTTTGCGGGTCTGGTGGTGTAGAAGAAAGATTGCCGTTTTCATCTATGTACGCCATCATATCATCCATACTTTTCCCTTTGTTACTTTCTTTTCTTTCCTGCTTCTTTTCTTCTTTTTCTTTTTTGCTGGCTTTCTTTTTCTTTTCTCTTTCTTTTTTATTCCAGGTTTCTGCCATGTTTTATTTATTTAATGATTAAATGTGTTTGTAGTAAAAGGATTTTTCTGTTCCTCATCAGTATAACGGTAATTGCTGCCTGCCCGTAAATTACGGTAAAGGTAAATATTTCTGTTTGCCTTTTATAATTTACTGCATTATGCTAAATGGTTTTTTTAAGGCATCCCTTTTATTCAATACCTGTAGCAAACCGCATTAATATTCATACCGGCACCTACTGATGCAAACATGATAACATCGCCTTTGGCCAGCAGGTGATCGTTTACCTGGTCTTTCCTCACAAGATCAAGCAGGGTAGGTATGGTAGCTACAGAACTATTGCCCAGCCATTGAATGCTCATGGGCATAATATGTTCCGGCACCTGTGCTATTTCGTATAACTGGTAAAACCTTTTTACAATGCCTTCATCCATTTTTTCGTTTGCCTGGTGTATAAATATTTTTTTAAGCTGCGCTATATTTACCCCACTTTTGTCCAGGCAATCCTTCATGGCAGCAGGTACATATTTCATGGCGTATTCATATACTTTCCGTCCCTTCATCTTTATAAATCTTACACCGGCATCGCTGCCCGGGTAAAAGGAAGATCCCATATTTATATAATCTACTTCTTCTGCAGCATGTGTTTGTACCGATGCACTAAGTAAACCCGGCCCATCGGCTGTTGTATCTAAAAACTCCAGCACACATGCTCCGGCACCATCGCTAAAAATCATACTGTCCCTGTCATACATATCAATTACTCTCGATAAAGTTTCTGCCCCGATAACCAGCGCTTTTTTTGCCATGCCGGCTTTAAAAAATGCATCAGCCTGTATAAGCCCTTGCAGCCATCCGGGGCATCCAAATAAAATATCATAAGCCACACAGTTAGGGTTTGCAATGCCCAGCTTATGTTTTATAAGGCTGGCAAGAGAGGGCACAGCATCCGACTGAATGGTGTTTTTAATAACATTACCAAAATTGTGGGCAACTATCAGCTGGTCTATTTCTTCCCGGTTTATGCCGCTATCGGCAATAGCTTTTTCTGCGGCAATAGCTCCAATATCAGATGCAGTAAGATCATCCGTGGTGTAGCGCCTTTCTTCAATACCGGTTATTTTTTTAAATTTATCTACCACTTCTGCCGAAGGCGTAGTAAGCGGTAACTGATCTTCTGAAAAAAAAACCTGTTGTGCAAAGTTTCTGTTTGATTGTACAACAGGAGGAATGTAACAACCTGTTCCGGAAATAATTGAGCGAATCATAAGTATCACAAAATTAAATAAAAAAAATCCGCTGACGGTTGCTTTTGGTCAGCAGATAAACTGATGTTGATTATGATTTATAAACCATCCTGTTCAATAATACATTTAAAACTTACTCTGCTGTTTCCTGGGCAATCACTTCGGCTGCTGTAGTATCTTTTATATTTTCCGGTTCATTTTTTACAGGTTGTTCAATAACAGCGGCAGTGTTTTTAATGGTAAGCTGAAAATGATTGTTCAACGAAAATTCAAGGTGCAGTCCGGCAATTAATGGTTTGGTGCTATCTTCTTCCTGCAGCAGCATAGCTAGTTCTTTTGCAAAAGGAGAATGTTTTACCTCGTTGTTAATACGGCCTTTGTTTAACTGCAGTTGTGTAAAACTGAATTTAATTTTCCTGCCGCCTGCAGCTCTTTCAAAATCAGTATTATTCAAACTCATTGTTTGCTCTGCGGTGGCAGATCTTTTGATAAGAATGGTAATAACCGGCAGGTATTTTTTCCATGTTTGAGAAAACATATTTCAATGGTTTTTCTGTTCGGTTTCCCGAACGGTTTAAAATTAAAATCAGTTTTCGGGCTCCCTGGGTAAATATAAATCCGGATAAATTATTTTTCGCTCAAACGGGTAAACTCTGCGCCATTATAAATCCTGGCCAGGCTGCTGTCTTTTGTTTTTTCCCATTCTTCTACCTTTAATTCTGATACAATGCGCCAGAAATTTTTTGATTTTAATTCTTCGTAATCCTTGGTTTGAATAAACACACCTTTTACTGTAGCCCTTTGCTTAAAATAGATAGTAACTTTTGCATTTTTTTGCGACTTGTTTTTGATGAACTTATCTATAACATCATTTGTCATATCTGAAAACTGTTTGGTTAAAAAAATATTTTATTTATATGTTAATTGCTTTACCAGCTATTGTTGCTGCGGGGTCTTTCTTCCCGGGGTTTGGCTTCTACAGCTTTAAGGGTGCGGCCATCGGCGGTTGTTCCGTTTAATTCTTCGATAGCTTTTTTTGCCGCAGCATCATCGGCCATTTCTACAAAACCAAAACCACGGCTCTGGTTGGTCATCCTGTCTGTAATTACTTTTGCAGAAGAAACCTCGCCATATGCATTAAACAATTGTTTTAAGTCTTCGTCCCTTACATTGAAGCCTAAATTTGAAACATAAATATTCATATTAGATAAAATTATGATGTAAAAAGTTGAGAAGAAGTCTGGTGTAAAAGAAAAATACTGGAGCGGAAGAGTAATTATTCGCTTACAAGAGATTTACTCTAATGAACCAGATGAAGGTAGGCAATTTTTGCGAGCATTTCAGTTATTTCTTGGTTGTTGTGGATGCGCCTGTTGTTTTACCAGGCTAAACAGGTGCTTATTGCAGGGTAGTTTAAGTACTGATGCTGAATGCTCAATGCAAGTAGGGCAGACGCATTATAAAATAATTGCCAGCAATTCTGAAATGAAAAAATTAGCACACGGATGACACGGATTGGACGGATAATGACGGATTTTTATTCTGCTTTGCAGAATAAATCTGTGGTTATCCATCTGTGAGGAATTGGCATCGGATAAAAAATTGCCAAACCAAAAGAATAATTATACTCCCTGTCTGACGACAGGCAGGCGTTTAATCCGTGTCATCCGTGTGCTGATATCCGGGTCATTATAATGCGTCTGCCCTGATGCAGAATTACCAATGCAATTGCTTTTAAAATATAGTTGTATTTTACCACTAATAAAAAATGTACAACATGCCTTTCTCCAACAGAAGAAATTTTTTAAAGCTATCAGGCCTCTCGATTATACCGGCTCTTATACCTGCACCAGCTTTGCTTGCAAAAGATAAAGTGCAAAACCTGCCCCCGCAGGACGAACCGGTAATTAAGTTTTTTGGAGATGGAGAAATGTTTGAGCCTGCTGCTTATATAGATCTGCTGCATAAAATAAATGCAGCAACACCCATAGAAAAAGACCGCTATGGCGAGGGTGGGGCAGTTGCAGCATTGCAGCATAAAATGGAAGTGTTAACCGGTAAAGAAAAAGCTGTGTTTATGCCCAGCGGAACCATGGCCAACCAGCTGGCCATAGCCACACTAAGCGGCAGCAATACAAAAATATTTGTGCAGGATACAAGCCATGTGTACCGTGATGAAGCAGATGCTGCACAGGCTGTTTTTGAAAAAAGATTAATGCCCCTGGCAAAAGGCGAAACCTTTTTTACTGCAGCAGCATTACAGCAGGCCATAACATTACTGGGCGATGAAGAAGTTTTTGCATCGGGCATTGGTGCGGTGAGTATAGAAAACCCCGTACGCAGGGCCGATGGAAGAATGGTGCCCATTGAAGAAATTAAAAAAATAAGTGAGTACTGCCGGGCCAGTAATATTAAACTTCATTTAGACGGGGCCAGGATTTTTATGGCTGCTGCCTGGAGCAGTGTAAGCATTAAAGAATATGCATCTTATTTTGATACCATTTATATTTCGCTTTACAAATACCTGGGTGCTGCTGCGGGTGCAATACTCTGCGGCGATAAAACTATCATAGATAAAATGCCGCATCTTATAAAAATACATGGCGGCAGTATGTATGGCAACTGGGCCAATGTTGCCATGGCCCTGCACAGGTTAGAAGGAATGCAAACAAGGTTGCATGATGCCAGGGAAAGGGCAGAGCAATTATTTGCTGCACTTAATAAAATTGCCGGCATTAAAATAAACGCATTACATGGAGGCACAAATATTTACGAACTGCAGCTTACAAAAGAAACAGACGGCAATACATTTCAATCTGTTTTAAGAGACAAATATTACATACGCCTGCCCAGGCCCGATAAAAACAACAGGGCTTTAATTACGGTAAATGAAACGCTGTTGTACAGGGATGTGGATTATGTGGTGGAGGCGTTTAGGAAGGGAGTTGAATAACTTAAGTTGAAAAAATTTAAAACCAACTTTTCATTTTTCTACAAGAAATATCACATCAGCCTGTTCATTTTAAAGGTTAATATAAAAACTAAAAAAAGTATTAAGGCCAGCAGGTGAATGCCATAAACTGCATACTGTATTATTTTTATCCAGCTATGCTTTTGGTTATTAAAAAACGCATAAGCAGCAATTGCTGCAACGGCTACTTCAAAACATACCACAGTTATTTCTCTTAAATCAAACAGGTGTTGCTTAATCTGCAGCTGCCTGAGTATCCAGTATATTAAAACAGCCGAAGCAGATATGATGTTTAGCAGGCTGGTTAAATACAATAATTTATGTGTTATAAAACCGGTTATTAAAACCAACACGTAAATAAACAGCAATGCCAGCACTATAATAAAAACCCATTCATCTGCTTTGCCCATAATTAAATATCCGGTTTAGTATTTACAGCTTTCTCTTATTTTTATCTATTGCTGTATAACTTTTAAACGCTATGTCAACCCTGTGCGACAATTATATATAACCCTATTCCAAAATGCTAAATTCCAATATTTTGCAAAAAGGTTATATTGGCTTTTTTGCAGCCATGCTGCGTAGCTAATTTGAAATGCACCCGGTTTATCTTATTTTTTGTTTTAGCGCATCTATTTCCATTTGCATTTTTTCAATCAAATCCATCATTGTTTTATTTTTTTTATTGGTAGCTTCTATTTGTACCTGCTGCTCCTGTATGGCTTTTATGGCATATACGCCAAGGCCGGCATAATTGATTGCGTGATAAACTTCATTGTCTGAAGTATTACTTTTTGGATGTTTGAAATCAGAAACTAATTCTGGAAATAGAGTCATAACTTCTTGTGCCAACAGGCCTGATGAAATTTTATGTGAACGGTTATTATTAATATACTCATATCTACTCGGTTTAAGTAACATTACTTTGTCTAATACCGATTCCATTCTTATGGTATTTGTTTTTAATCTCCCGTCACTTACTTGAACGTATTCGCCAGCCAGGTTAATAAATGCCACTAAATTATTATTGCTACGAAAGTGTAAAAATTCGCTGGAAGAAATATCCCAAAAATCTTGAAAGGGGTTGGTGGGTTCATTTCGAAGCCGCAGGCCCCTGGTTGCAATGGATTGTTGTATGTCAACAGGAGCAAATACGGATGCAGTTACAGGCATGTTAATACCCAGATATCCACCATTTGGATTTAAATGCATATCGCCATAAGATATACCCGAAGCATTTGTAGATTGTATATATGCCTTACCGCCCGACTGGGAGGTAATACCCATTTCCAAAATGGTGTAACCACCACTACTTCTATTGGTTCCAATTAATATACTGCCGGCACCAGCAGGGTTAATATGCAAATTTGTTTGTGCTTGTGTTGTATTAAATCCAATGTGGCCGTTTGCTAATACAACAATAGGATTGCCTGCAGGGGAATGTTTTCGAAATAAGTACGCATTGCCGCCATTAGCGAACCATTTATATCCTTTCGTATTATCGTTTATATCATTGAATCCTAAACTGGCACCATTTCCTTCTGCAAGGACGTCGCCAACAATATTTAGTGTACTGGTAGGTGATGTTGTATTAATTCCAAAATTTCCATTTTGCAAAAGGGTTAGTTGAGCATTACCATTATTGGTAAAAAATTGTAAAGGATGATTTGTTTTTGTGCCAAACTGAGCATTCAGGTTTGAAATAAAAGTACCCATGGTTACGGGTCCGTTGGTATGGGTAACACCGTAACCCAGACTTACTACAGAAAGTTTATCTGCTGGTGTGCTGGTACCTATACCTACATTTTGTGCAATAATATTATTTGCAAAAAAGATGACGATTGTAAAAAAGAATAATTTTTTCATTGTTAGTTTTTTTTAAAAATTTATTGATAAAGTCAGTTTTTAATATTAAAAGCCCACTGCCCTTCATCGCAGCAGTGATGGCTTTTCATCCACTTTTCAAATCACCCTTTAGTTAACTCAAACGCCTGTTCCTGAAATCCACTAAAAAAAATATTTTTACCAGTTTGTATCCTTACAGTAAAGCATCTATTTCTATCAGTATCTGTAGCAGCTTTCCTTTCCTAACATCATTGCCAAAATATTTTAGGGCATGCAGCACCAGTAAACTTTTTTCTGCAGCCGGTATCGTTTTATTTTTATGTAAATGGTTAGGTATAAAAACAAACTGCAGCCATTGAGAAAAATCTGTTGTAGAAATGCGGTTGCTGTCATCGTACCAATGCACCCAGGCGGGTGTGGTATTTTGCCAAAGCCCCGTGCTTTTTAATTCTTCTTCCAGCTCACTGGTTTTAGCAGTAATCGTATTTAGCAATTGCGTCATCATCTTTAATTTGCCGTAAATGTAATGCGGTGTTTACGGTCTGTACAGCTACAGTTAGGCAACGCTGTGTTTAAATGAGTATTTGTGTACTGGTTTTATCCAACGGTAAAAAAAGCAGGCGGATACACCATCAATTAGGTAACGGCAGTTTTTACTGAGCAAACGAAATTCATCCACGGATTTAATTGATTACTTTTAATGCTAAATCATTTTTATCTTCAGCAAAAAGCATAGCTACTTATTATTACTTCTCTTTGCAGTGGTGTTTAAGAGCTATGCCCAAAATGCTGATTATATTTTTAAGCATCTTACTGTAGCCGATGGTTTAATAAGTAATAAAGTATCGGCACTTTTTCAGGACAGGGAAGGATTTATCTGGATTGGTACACAAACCGGCCTGCAGCGCTACGATGGCAAGCGGTTTAAAAATTATTTAGCAGATATAAGAGATACCGCTGCCTTACAATCCGATTGGATTAGCAGTATTTATGAAGACAGTAAAAACCGGTTGTGGTTTGGGAGCGATCCCGAAGGGCCCTATATTTTAAACAGGAGTACAGAAAAATTTTATAATTATAATTTACATGCTGCTGCCCCAGATAAAATAAATGGTATATGGACTATTACAGAAGACAGGCAGGGAATTATCTGGATTGCAGGACACGACGGGCTTTACAGGTTAAATGAAGCCACCAATACATTTGAAAATTACAATGTACAATACGGCATAGAGAAAAATAATACAACAGGATGGTTATCTATTGATGCAGATAATAATCTCTGGATAGCCACCAAGACAGGAGTTAAAGTGTATAACCAACAGCAAAAAAAACTGTACGACCGGGATAATAACCCTTTGCATAACCCTGTGTTTGATATAAAAGAAAGTGTAGGAATTATTAAACAGCATGGCAACGACTTGTGGATTACCAGTGCCAGGAAACTTTTCAAATATAATTTTACAACGAAAATACTGGAGCAATTTTCTTTTAAGAAAAAGGATACTGAAAATTTTGATCCGCAACAGCAAACGGAACAAATTGCAGGATTGAATTGCCCGCAGGATGGCAATATAGTTGTTGCACTATCCGGAAGAGGATTGGCAATGTATAAACCGGAGACACATACATTTTTTATTATTGAAGCGGACAATACAAAACCATATGCCTATCATCTTACAGAAAATAACCAGGAAAATATTTGTTTTACACAAAACAGGGCAAATTATATTTTTATAGGTTCGGGCAAAGGATTAAGTATTTATTCTCCCGAAAAACAATTTTTTCAAATTCATAAACGTAATGTTACAGCCGGAAATCTGTTTCCTTCTGCCAGCGCATCCGATTTTTTGCAGCTCGAAAATGGTAATGTACTCATTAGCTATTATTATACCAATGGTGGTATAGTAAAAACAAACGCTGCTTTACAGTTTAAAAAGCATTTTCGTGTAGTGGCTGGCGGTAATATAAACAATGCAGGTAACCAGGTATGGAATCTTTTTAAAGACAGTAAGGGAATAATATGGGCGCCCAACCAGCACAAGTATATTTTAAAATTAAACCTTACTACAGAAAAAATTATTGATGAAGAAGACAGCCTGCTGGGTGGCCCGCTTATTATGATAAAGCAGGACAGTGGAGGAGTGGTATGGATGGGGCATTGGAGCAAAGGCCTTGTAAAAATGGATGTAACTACCAGGCACAAAAATTTTTATACGCAATTCCTGGGTGCAGATGCTAATAATAAAAAAAGAGTAGAAAGCATTTTGGTAGAGCGAGATAAAATTTGGGTGGGCACTAATCAAAACGGTTTACAAGTATTTGATAAAAAGAAAGAAAAATTTACCGAAGCTTATTTTGTAAATACAAAAGATAAAACATCTATAAGCAACAATTCTGTTAAGGATATTTTATCATACAACAACGATACATTAATTATAGCCACTTTAATGGGCATAAATATTTTTGATAAAAAGCATAAAACTTTTAAAGCCATTACGGTTAGAGATGGGCTGCCCAATAATCTTGTACAATCGGTAATAAAAGACAATTTTGGAAATGTATGGATAGCCTGCTATACAGAGGGGCTTTGTAAACTGAATATGCACAATTTTTCTATTACCAGGTATGATATAAATGATGGCATAACCGATAATGTTTTTGGCAGTAAATTTTACAAATTAAAAGATGGAAAAATACTGCTGGGTGTGGCAGATGGTTTTATGAGTTTTAATCCTGCTGCATTTACGGGTTTGGTACCGCCTGCAGATGTACGCATTACCAGCATGCATATTTTTGAAAAAGAAACTGCAACAGATTCTTTAATTAAAAACAATACACCCCTAAAGCTTTCCTATAAAGAAAATTCTCTGAGCATACAATTTGCATCGCTTGAATACTGGAACCCCGGTGCAATAAAATATTTTTATAAACTGAAGGGCGCAGATAAAGACTGGATACCTGCCGGCATCACCAGCTCTGCGGTGTATAATCAATTAAGAGAAGGCAAATATATTTTTAATGTGAAGTGTGCCAACCGGAACGGTATTTTTTGTGCAAACATTACTTTATTAAAAATAACCATTACACCGCCCTTCTGGAAAACATGGTGGTTTAGAATATTACTGATAGCCGGTATTGCGCTCCTCATTTACTTATTTATTAAATGGCGTGAAAAAAACATAAAGGCCTTTGAAGATGAAAAATTAAAAGTGCAGCAGGTAAATGCAGACCAGTATAAAAGCAAACTGGAGATGGAACAGGTTATTAATTATTTTTCTTCTTCTTTAATAGATAAAAACAGGGTGGATGATGTTTTATGGGATGTGGCAAAAAATTTAATTGGCCGCCTGGGTTTTGTGGACTGCATGATTTATTTATGGAACAGCGATAAAACAAAAATGATGCAAAAGGCCGGCCATGGCCCCAAGGATTCGGAGGAGGAAATAAACAAACAATCTTTTGATGTGCTGCCCGGTCAGGGCCTCGTGGGTTATGTGATGCAGCACAAAGAAGCCGTGGTTATTGCCGATACTTCTGCCGACAGTCGCTACCGGCCCGATGATTTGGTAAGGCTAAGCGAAATAACTGTTCCAATAATTTATAATGATGAACTGCTGGGAATAATTGACAGCGAACACCCGAAAAAAAACTTTTATACTCCCAGGCATTTACAACTGCTCACTACCATTGCAACTTTGGTGGGCAATAAAATAAAAGCTATAGAAGCAGAACAAAGCCTGCAGCATTCACAAATAGAAATGTACAGTATGAATGAGCAGCTTTCTAAAGCCAAGCTGGAAGCCCTGCGCAGCCAGATGAACCCGCATTTTATTTTTAACAGTTTAAATGCCATACAGGAATGTATTTTAACCAATAAGGTAGATGCTGCTTACGAATATCTTTCCAAATTTTCTAAACTGCAGCGTATGGTTTTAAACAATTCTCAAAAAGAACTCATACCCCTGAGCAGCGAAATAGAAATGCTGCAACTGTACCTGTCGCTGGAATCATTAAGATTTAGTGACTCTTTTAATTACCGGGTGGAGCTTGCCGGAATAGCCGATGCCGATGAATTAATGATCCCTTCTTTAATTACACAACCACTGGTAGAAAATGCCATTTGGCATGGCCTGGGCAATAAAGAAGGGGATAAACTCTTAAAAATAATTTATGAAGAAAAGGATGGCCTCATTTGTATAACTATTGATGATAATGGCATAGGCCGGCAAGAAGCTGCAGTAATAAAAGAAAAAAAAATAGGCAGCCAGCAGTTTGCCTCCAGAGCCACCATAATATTGCAGCAGCGCCTGCATGTATTAAGTCAGCAGCTTAAAGCCGCTATACATTTAGAAACAACCGATAAAAAAGATGCAGAAGGAAATGCCGCCGGTACCAAAGCCGTTATTACCTTTCCTTCAAATTTAGAAGCCCAATAAGAAATTTTTTATACAGCAGGTAAAATAAATACAATATGCTTAAGATTTTAATTGTTGATGACGAAGCTGCAGCAGGCAATATTTTAAAAATACTCATACAAAAACATATAGCCACAGCAACAGAAATTTATTATTGTACAAATGTACAGGATGCACTGCAGCAGCTGCACACATTTGGCCCCTCACTGATAATGCTGGATATTGAAATGCCTAAAATGAATGGCTTTGATTTTTTGAATATGGCTACCGAAAATAATTTTGATGTGATATTTACAACTGCATACGACCAATATGCCATTAAAGCCATACGTTTTAGCGCACTGGATTATTTATTAAAACCCATTGATGTAGTGGAGCTTCAAAATGCGGTTAACCGCCACATTATTAAGCAGCAAAATGAAAATCAAAAATTGTTAGTTTCCAATTTATTGACCAACCTGCAGCAAAAAGATCCCAACGATTTTAAACTGGCCCTTTCTACCATGGAAGGCGTTTCTTTTTTTAAACCCTCGGAAATTATACATTGCGAAGCAGAAAATAATTACACCCGTTTTGTATTTACAAAACACAAACCCATATTAATATCTAAAACCCTGGGGGAGTATGATGAGCTTTTGGCTGGTTATGGTTTTATCCGCATTCATAAATCCTACCTCGTAAATGCAGCATACGTTTCTAAAGTAGACAGGGATGGCATATTGCTGATGAGCGATGGTAAAGAGTTTGCTATTTCCAAACGGAGGAAGGAAGAAGTTATGAAAGTGCTGAAACAAAATTAGGCCTTGTTTTATAAACCTCATTATTTGTTTACAACTTTAATTGTTCCTCAAATAACAAAGTCTAATAATTAATCACCTGAAAATAAAAAATAGCCAGGGTTTGCTCATTTGTTTAAACCACTATAAAAAAATATTACCTTTATAAATAAACAAATTAGTTAAAAAATGCCGGAGTTATTTAGAATGTTTGGAATGAGGTTTTGTTTTACATGAACGATAATTTACCAATACACATACATGTAAAAAATGCAGATGGAGAGGCCAGGTGTGAAGTAGAAAACGTAAGGCTTATTGAAAGTAAAGGAATAAAGCCAAAAGACCTCATACTTGCCGAAGCGCTGATAGAGGAAAGAAAAGAGGAGATTATAAAAAATGGAAAGATGTTTTTGATAAATAATTTTAAAACGCTGTCAATATGCAAATAGAAAAGGTATGGTTTGATAATGATTATATTTTTATCAAAACTGATGTGGGGCATATTTTAGGCAATCCACTAAGTTGGTTTCCTGTGTTATTAAATGCTACCACACAACAAAGAAATAATTTTGAAATTGGACATTATGGAATTCATTGGCCCGATTTAAATGAAGATTTAGGCTTAAATGGTTTTTTTGAATACAAAAGGGACATTAGTATAGCCTGATTTAGGTACTTAACAAAGGCCGGTTTTAATGTGCCTTATAAAACGGGTAGATTTTTAAATGCTTCATTAATTTCTATTCTTTATTAAAACAGGCTTTCAGTTTTCTAAAAAGTATAAACCTGTTTTAGGGTACAAATTTTTTGATTGTATTCCAGTATTTTTTGTAGATATCTTCAGTGCTTATTCAAACATGACTCCGGTATTTAAAAACAATTTTTATTCTCCCTCCCTCCCTTAATTTTACAAAAAAAATTACACTATGAAAAAAGTTTGGTTAATAACAGGTTGCTCTACCGGTTTTGGCAGGGCGCTGGCAAAAGAAGTATTGGCCAAGGGATACAATGCAGCAGTGGCAGCCCGCAATACAGATGATACAAAAGATATTACAGATGCTTACCCCGACACTGCGCTTGCCCTGAGACTTGATGTAACTGTAGCAGCAGAAATTAAAGCAGCTGTAGAAAGTACGGTTAAAAAATTTGGACAAATAGATGTGCTGGTAAACAATGCCGGCATTGGTTATTTTGCGGCCATAGAAGAAAGCGAAGATGAACAGGTGCGCCGTATGTTTGAGGTAAATGTTTTTGGCCTTGCAAAAATGACGCAGGCGGTTTTACCGGTTATGCGCAAACAACGCAACGGGCATATTTTAAATATTTCTTCTATCGGTGGTTTGCGTTCTTTTCCGGGCGTAGGTTTTTACAATGCTACCAAATATGCAGTAGATGGTTTTTCTGAAGCACTCAGTAAAGAAACGGCTCCGCTGGGTATAAAAGTTACCATTATTGCACCAAGTGGTTTTAGAACAGACTGGGCTGGCCGCTCGGCCAAAGATAGCAGCATAAAAATTGATGATTATGCCGGCACGGCAGGAAAAAATGCAGGAGATATACGGGGCTATAGCGGCCATCAGCCCGGCGATCCGGTAAAGGCTGCACTGGCCATGATTGCAGTTACAGAAACGGCCAATCCCCCGCTGCGTTTGCTGCTGGGTGCTGCTGCGTTAAAAGGTGCAAGGGCAAAATTAGAAGAACTTAAAAACGATTTTGATGAATGGGCTGCAACAACCGAAGGAGCTGATTTTCCTGCAGAATAAAAGAAAGGATTTTGGGATACGAATTACACGAATTATAACTAATGATTTAGAAAATGTAGAAAAGTAAACTTGTGGAATTTTCACTTTTATAGAGGCAACAAAAAAAAGCAGTATTGAGTTAAGAATAAGTTGGCGGCAACCCCTACAAAAATGTAGGGGCCAATTGCCCACTAAATGCTGTTTAGTTAATCGCTAAGCATTACCATTTCAATTGCCACGATAAAATTGAAGTATGGATATTGGCTTTAGCCCAAATATTATTTTGGCTAAAGCCAATAAACTAATTATTCTGATCCACGCCCTGAAGGGCGTGGCAATTTAATTACTTAACTTAACGATATTGAATTGCCAATAACCAATACCGTTAACTAATTGCCCGTTGTCCACTGGCCATTGCCCATTGCCTATTCTCACAAATACCTTAAATAGTATTCCGGGTTTTCTAAAAAGTTTTTGGTAATGCGGTAGTGTTCCGTTTGGGTATACGGTACCTGCTCTATGCCTGTTTCCAGTATTTCAAAAATGGCTGCGCCGGGTATGCCCATGAGTATGGGCGAATGCGTGGCAATAATAAACTGCGCATTTTTTTCTTTTGTTACATCCATTATAAAACTCATGAGCGATAATTGTTTTAGCGGAGAGAGAGCAGCTTCGGGCTCATCAAGCAAATAAATTCCTTTGCCGCCAATTCTTGTTTGCAGTATTTTTAAATAAGCTTCACCATGCGAAAATGCCTGCATGTTTTCTCCATAATCTTTTCTCATTTTACGCAAACTAAAATTCATGCTTTCGCTCATTCTTTCTATTATGCTGTCATCTACCACGCCTTTTAATTCGCTAAGGTCGCCGGCTATTTTATTTTTTTCTTTTTCTACTGCATTTATAAAATCGCTGAAATCTTCTGCCCGGAAAAAGAAGCCGCTGCTGGTTTGCCTTTTCCACTCAATATCAAGATAAGGTTTTAAAACTGCCGCCGCCACAAAGCCTGCCTGCGATTGTATAAAGCCACCAATGAGCGGTAGGTTTATTTTGTAGGCAATGGTTTCTAAAAGCGTAGATTTTCCGGTGCCGTTATCTCCTACAAAAATGCTTACACTTTTATCTAATACAATTTCTTTTGCAAACTTTACGGCAGCAATATTAAAAGGAAAAGGATTTTGTTTATTGCTGTTAATAGAAAATGATTTGATGAATGGCATAACCAACAATTTATGTAAAGCAATTTACCCAGGAATATACTGGCAGAGAAATAAAAATACATCGGGTTAGTTTTATTTTTTTCTGTGAAACCCAAACTTTAGAATAATTTAGCCAATTATAAAATGGCAGCAACATTGGCAATGGATACAAATAATAAACCGCCGGCTTTAAGAACGGTGCAGGTAATGCGCTATGTAACGCCCTTACGGGAAGGCGGCTCGCTGCCTGCCATTGCAGAAGCAGATGATGGCTTTTTGTATGTATTAAAATTTCGTGGAGCAGGGCAGGGAGCAAAAGCATTAATTGCAGATTTAATTGGTGCAGAAATAGCCCGTGCTGCCGGGTTAAAAGTGCCGGAACTGGTGTTTGCAAATTTAGATGAAGCATTTGGCCGCACAGAAGCCGATGAAGAAATACAGGATTTGCTGCGGGCCAGCGAAGGATTAAATTTGGGTCTGCATTTTTTATCAGGATCTATAACATACGATCCGGCAGTAAGTATTATTGATGCCCCACTGGCATCGGCCATTGTGTGGCTTGATGCTTTTTTAACCAATGTAGACCGTACGGCACGCAATACCAATATGCTTACCTGGAACAAAGAATTGTGGCTCATAGATCATGGTGCTGCTTTATATTTTCATCATTCATGGGATAACTGGGAAGAGCAATCGGTAAAACCTTTTGTGCAGATAAAAGATCATGTGCTGCTGCAACAGGCAGGCGAAATGGATAAGGCAGATGAAACCATGCGCAGCATTTTAACCCCGAAAAAAATAAAAGATATTGTTGCATTGATACCCGATAGCTGGCTCATAAATGGCGACGGCAATGAAAATGCAGCAAACAAAAAAGAAGTGTACAGTAATTTTTTAATAAACAGGATAAACCATTCTGCCATATTTGTAAAAGAAGCAAAGCATGCAAGAGAATCACTTATTTGAATATGCAATTATAAGGGTTGTGCCCAGGGTAGAACGGGAAGAATTTCTTAACGTAGGGGTAATTGTGTATTGCCGCAAGCCAGCTTTTTTACAAATGAAATTTAACCTTGATGAAGAACGTTTGCTTTTGTTATATCCAAAAATAAATATAGATGATGTGCTGTGCCACCTTAAGGCATTTGAACAGATAAGTGCTGCAAACCCGCTGGCAGGGCCCATTGCAGCATTAGATATGCCTTCCCGTTTTAGATGGCTCACTGCCAGGAGAAGCACCGTGGTACAATCATCGGCGGTGCATCCGGGTTTATGTAAAGACCCACATACTACACTTACTCGTTTGTTTGAACAACTGGTAAAATCTTAAGTGCTTTATTTG